>JBBQII010000359.1:0-4988 GCA_038324795.1 Gemmatales bacterium | reverse complement strand
CGAGAGCAACGGGGTTCTCGGCACACTCGACTACATGGCCCCGGAACTGTTCGCGGGTCAGCCGAGGGTTTCCCGCCAGTCGGACATCTGGGCTCTCGGCATCATTCTGCACGAACTGGTGCATGGTCTTCGGCCCAGGCTGAGACCGACCACTCTCGCGAACGTCGATCCGGCCCTGCAGGCGATCATCGACCGCTGCCTGGCACCGCTTCCCGAGAACCGCTATCCGTCCGCGAATGACCTGCTGACCGATCTCAAGCGATGGCTGAACCCGCCGCGGACATCGCTCGCGTCGTACCGCTGGCTGTTCCCGCTGCCCGTGGCGCTGGCTTCGCTGCTGCTGGTGGCAATGCTGCCGCGATCGACTCCATCGAAAGGTAATTCGGGTCCCGAACGATCGGCAACCATCGATTTCGACGAGCGTGCTCGGGAATCGCTGGCGGGAGGAAAGGCCGTCACCCTGATCGGCGAGCAGGGCCTGCCGATCAACGGGAAGAAGCTTGCCGTTTCCGGGTGCGATGAAGAATTAAGGCTGGAGGACTGTCATTTCGTCATCGCCACCCAGCATATGGCAGCCGCCGAACTGCTCAATGATCCGGGGATCGACAACTACCGCTTTCGCGTGCAGGTACGACAGGAAAGCTCGATCGCGCCTGACATGGCGCGCGTCGGCTTATACTTCGGACGTCGAATCGTGACGATGCCCAACGGAAACCTCGATCAGTTCAGCATGTTCGGCATACGCGAACAGCGATCTGCCGGGGACCAGCGTCACGGCGAACACAGCCTGAACTTATGGGGTCTTTGGTACCCGGATGGTGAGCGCGAGCCCTCGCCGAGCCTCTTCACCGGACTGAAATGGGTGCTGCCGTTTGACCAACCGGCTGAACGCCCTGATCGGGTCTGGCGGGAGTTGATGGTGGAAATGCGTCCAACCGAAGTAAAAATGTTTCTCGATGGCAGGTTGGTGACAACCCAGCGGCGTACCATGCCGGACCATTATTTGCACATGCTCGACAGCATGACCAGTCATCCCGAATTGCTGCCCGCCACGGTCGATGCGCGCGGCGGGCTCGGCGTTATTGTCACTCGCGGGGTGGGCTCGTTCCGCGATGCCGTGATCGAACCGCTGGGCGACTGATGCGACTCTCAAGGAACCGGGTAGCTCCACAACCGGGGTACGATGCGGGGCCACCCGGGCGCGTCAGACGATGATCGGTCGCGGTTCGACCGTCAACAGTCGAAATGTCGGGCCCGAGCCGACCCAACCACCGAGTGCGGCGAAGAACATCGCCATCCACGTTCCAAAGAACGCGTACCACGCGCCCTTGCTCGCACGTTCCCTGGCCGCCTTGGCATCCGCTTCACGCTCGGCAGTCGTTCGCGAGGATTTCCACTCGTCGATCGACTCCGCCGATACGCCGGCATTCCGGGCGGACGATTCCCAGCTGCCCTTGTCATTCACGGCGGCGAGCGCCCCGACGCCCATTCCCGCGCCCACTGCTGCGAAGACGATGATAAGCGTCGTCAGCACTGCCCACATGATGATGCCATAGATGATCGATTCCATCTTGTTCTCACCCGCGGTCAGACTGCTGGTCACCACGCCGCCGACGAACATGGCCACGGCCATGACAATGAACGTCCATGCAATGGCGCCGAACTTCAGCGATTCGTTGCTCGTTCGATCGCTGATCGACAGCCCGGCGGCGGTCCCCAGCGTACCCAGCAGAAAGTAAATTCCCAGCGCGACGGCCGCACCGGCGAGGATAGCCGGCCAACTGACCCTGCTTCCGACCGAAGCCAGATCCTGCATCTGGACTGTTGATTCTCGTGCGTTCATATTGCCCCTCATGGAGTGGAGTCAATGGCCAAGGCGGCCATGGCGGCGGTATCGGCAACCTGCCGATCACGAATCGCCGACCACAGATCGGGAAGGCAATTCCCGTACCGTCATGTCCAATTGGTTTCGCGAAAATGAGAATGCGAGAGCGCTTGACGTGTTCCGTTTGCAGTCTTTACTTCTTCTCAAGCAGTTTGCTCAGGCTGACGCGGATTTCCCTGGTGTCGCCCGCTTTGACGATGGCAGCATTGGCTTTCGCCAACAGGTCGCGTTCCAGTTCCGGGACCCAGCGTTTGAGCATGTCGTGAATGGCCTCACCGAAGATCTTCGCGAAGTCGCCGCCCACGCCGGCGGTATGCTCGACGACAAAGTCGTAGTAGGACAACTTTGCTTCCATCACACGCAGCCGCATCACCAGATCAGGCAGCAGCGTGCCTTGCTTCTTCTCGAATCGGCTCAGCGATTCGCACTTGAGCTTGAGGATCACCCATGCCCGCGCCCGTGTCTCGCCGCTGTAGAGGCGCTTGCCGTTCTGCCAGAGTTGCTGTTCAAACTTCACCCGCACCGGCAGATGCACTTCCATGTCGAACGTCAGCCGGCCCTGTTCGGGCATGGCGATTTCCCTGATGCGGACTTCCAACTTGTTGAGCGGATCGAACGCGACAACTTCCACCTTCCTCCACATGCCGTCATTACGAAGTGCCCGCATCACCTCGGGCTTCAGCAGCACGCCTTTCTTTTCCCACTTCAGGCCGATGGGAGCCATCTCCTGATGGCCCCAGTTGTGGCTGGTGGCCACCAGCGGTGTGGGAAGATTGGGCATCAGCAATCCGCGAAATGTTCGCGACAGGCTCTCGGCCGTCGGCAGATCACTGTCCGCGGCACGGACGCCGGGAACCAGCACAATCGTCAAAATCAGTGCGAGGCGCATGGACATCCATCCTCCGGGAATGACACGTCAGTGCATCATACGCGGGCCATGGATAGCCTTGCGCGAATCCGTCATTTGGTCGTGCGCAGAATCCGGCCGATGTAATCGCGCACGCCGATTACGTCGACTCCGACACCGATATGCACGTTCTTCGAGCCCGCGGGAACGGGCCGCATGTCGACGACGCTCATGCCGCGCGTCAACTCCCCGCGCGTCTCGACATCGACGCAGACGCGCTCCGTCGACACCGCGCCGGGCAGCACAAGGTGGGCGACGCCGAGCACGTCCTTCAGGTGAAACCCTTCGATTCCGTACAAATTCGAACTGGCCCGGATGCCGAATGGAACGATCTGCCGCAGGAACTGGCAGGTGGCCGAGCCGCTGTTGGGCAGTTCCAGCAGATCGCTGGGCGAGAAGATCAACTTGCGCGTCACATCGAGCGGCAGCAGCGTGATCGGCACGCCGCAATGCAACACTTGCTTTGCCGAGAGCGGATCGCAGTAGAAATGAAACTCCGCCACGGCCGACGCATTGCCCGGCTCATGCCACGACCCGCCCAGGCAGACGATGCGGTCGATCAGGTGCGGCAGATCCGGATCGCGGTCGAGCGCCCGCGCCAGCATTGTGCACGGCCCCATCACGACGATCGTGATCTCTTTCGGGTTTGCCCTTACCAGTTCAACGATCAGCTTATCGCCCGTGAGGGCCTGATGCAGCGAGATCGGCGGGAACGAGACACCGCCCAGACCGTCCGGCCCGTGCAGGCGCATGCCGTCGATTTCGTACTCGGCCGGCAGAGCCGCACCAACGCGAGGCCACTTGGGCACGTCGATTTGATTGACAAGCATATGGACGTTCTGCGTCGCCTGCTCGGCCGAGACGTTGCCGGCCGTGGCGACGATGCCCAGGACGTCCAACTGAGGATCGTGCAGGGCCAGCGCGACAGCGAATGCGGTGTCGATCCCCGGATCAGCAATCAGAATGATCTTCTGCGGCATGATTCATCCTCCCTGGTGCCTGAATCACGATTGCGCGAGTCGAGCCAGCACGCTCGCGGCCCGGCCACTGTCAATGCTCTCGGCCGCCTGCGCCACCCCCTCCGGGAGCGTGGCAACTCGACCAACGGCCAACAGCGCGGCGGCGGCATTCGCCAGCACGATCCGCCGCGGTGCCCCATCCTCGCCAGCCAGCACATGACGGATGACGGCGGCGCTCTCGACGGGACCATCGGCCTTCAATTCGTCCATCCGCGCCGGTTCGAGGCCGAAATCGCGATGGTACCACATCGTATCGACGATTCCGTCGGCAGTCACCTCTCGAACATGTGTGCCGGCCGACAGGCTGACTTCGTCCAGCCCATCGTCGCTGCATACAAGATACGCACGCGTCGTGCCGAGCGCATTGACAGCCCCGGCCAACGGCTCGAGCAGTTCCCGCTTGCCCACGCCCAACAACTGATGCGATGCCGATGCGGGATTCAGCAATGGCCCGATCAGGTTGAAGATCGTGCGGAAGCCGAGTTTCCGCCGCAACGGCCCCACGTAAGCCAGGCACGGATGAAAGTGCGGCGCGAAGCAGAAGGCAAATCCGAACCGGTCGAGGCACTCCTGCGACCATGCGGGGCCCTTCTCGATCGGCACGCCCAGCTGCGCAAGTACATCAGCACTGCCGCTGCGGCTGGAAACCGAGCGGTTGCCGTGTTTCACGACGGCACAACCGGCTCCGGCAGTCACCAGTGCCACCGCGGTGCTGATGTTGAAAGTGCCGCTGCCGTCGCCACCGGTACCGCAGGTGTCGATGACACATTCCGTCGGGGCATTCAAGTGGACCATCTTGCACCGCAGCACGCGTACGGCGGCGGCAATCTCGCCGGCCGATTCGCCCTTCATCGCCAGCCCGGTCAACAGCGCAGCCGCGAGAGCTTCATCAACGTCGCCGGTCGTCAACGACTCGATGGCGGCGGTCATCATTTCGGGCGGCAATGGTTCGCCGCGCAGCAGTAGCGGCAGGCCATGACTGACCCAAGGTAGCCGGGGAACGCTCATGCGGACTCCGTACAGAGGGCGAAGCATGTACCTTATCGGATTTCCATGTCAGTTTACCGCTTTTTCTCTTCCATTATGTACAGATGTACCATATACTCATTTACACAACGTGATATTCCGAACAGTAATTGGGTGGCCAAGTTTTGGGCATGAATGCCCAGCTCAGACC
>JBBQII010000358.1:0-5004 GCA_038324795.1 Gemmatales bacterium | reverse complement strand
GGCGCAGGCTGCCATCGTGAGGGGCGGAATGAACTCGCGCGCCCCGCCACTGGTCCCGCCTTCACCGCGACCAGGCTGCTGTACGCTGTGCGTTGCGTCGAAGATCACAGGTGCATCGCACGCCGCGCGCATGCGCGGCGTGGCCCGGAAGTCCACCACCAGGTCGCCGTAGCCGAAAAAGGTGCCGCGCTCGGTCGCCGCGACGTCGGCACTGCCGGCATGGCCCGCATCCCGATGTCCGTCGCGCACCTTGGCGAGCGCACCACGCATTGCTTCGGGATGCATCCACTGCCCCTTCTTCACGTTGACCGCTTTTCCCGTACGGCCAGCAGCCAGCACCAGATCGGTCTGCCGTGCCAGAAACGCGGGAATCTGCAGCAGGTCGCAGACCTGGGCCACTGCTTCCACCTGTTGCACCTCGTGCAGGTCGGTTGTGACTTGCAGGCCCAGCTTCTGCTTGACTGCGTCGAGCGTTTTCAGCCCCTCTTGCAATCCCGGCCCGCGGAACGACTTGCCCGAAGTCCGGTTAGCCTTGTCGAACGAGGCCTTGAAGATCAGTTGGAAGCCGATGCGCTCGGAGTATTCAGCCAGTTTGTCGGCAATCGACAGTGTCAAGTCATGCGACTCGATCACGCAGGGCCCGGCAATCCATAGCAGGGGTTGCCGTTGACCGCAGAGATGATTGCCGATCCGGACCAGTCGTTGCGTCGACATGCGTGAACTCCGTTTCGTGAGGCCGATGCACGAGGATAAAGAGTCTTCAACGCCGTGGCAATCCGGATTCAAAGCAGAGCTTAAGAGATTCAGCACTCGTCGTGCACAGCTTCGGCTTACTCCACGATCCCGTAATCCCGCTGGCAAATCGCTTGCTGCGGAAAGTAGTACCAGTACAGCGCGAATAGCAGAGTCAGCGCATAGGTCTGGATGGCGAAACCGGTCAGGACCTGAGCGGGCGTGATCAGGGCGTGGGTGCCGCGTTCCACATTCCAGATCTTCACGATGTGGGTGCCCATCGTCGGCACCGTCGTCCAGGAGATCGGGAGCCACAACACGGTCACCGCACCCCAGAACAGCCAACGGCCAATTGTTGTGCAAGGTACGGCCGACTTCACGCACAGCGGCATGATCAGCACCAGGAAATAGTGGCTCCAGGTGATGGGCGAAACAAGCAGCATGCCGATGACGGCCAAACCGAGCGCGTGGTCACGCTGTTCGCGCGTGCGGGCCTGCACGCATCGACGCGAGACGATCATGGTGACGATCAGCTGACAGAGAAACGACAACCCGTTCGCCAGCCATGGCAGCCGAGCCAGCGCCTGCACGCGTTCCACCTGTTCATTGGGATCGAACAGCTTGAACCAAAAGCCGCTGATGCTGACGTTGTCCCAGGAACTGCGGTAGTTGGTCACCGATGGGACCACGATTTCGACATAGACGCGAAAGCTATCCAAGCCGAACATCGCCAGCGCGAGGCAGTTGAGAAGCACGAACCCCGCTACCCCGCCTGAGAGTGCCTGCCAACGGCGTTGCACCAGCCAGTAAAGAAACAGGTAGGCGGGTACAATCTTGATGGCTGCCGCCAGGCCGATCAGCACCCCGGCCTGGAAGTACCGTTCGCGCTTGTCCGCCGCCCAGGCGAGTACAACCAGCATGGCGATGATGCCGTTGAGCTGGCCCTGAAACAGTTGCGTCTGCAGTGGGGAACAGAAGAACAACAGCGCACCCAGCATCAGGGCATCGCCCAACTGAAAATTTCGGCCGGAGACGCGTATCGCAACGATCAGCGCGGCGAGCAGGCAGGCGGACATGGCCGCCGTCCAGATCAAGTGCGAGTGGCGATACGCGAACTTATTGTTCGGCAGACTTCCGAACGGCAGGGCGAAAATGATCGAAGCGGGCGGGTGGGCGTTCCAGGGCAGCATTGCGTCATCCTTGACGGGTCGTTCACCGGTATGTTTCAACAGTGCCTCGGACTGCGGCGTGTACACCGGCATGCTCGACCAGTAGTTGCGGGCTGACAGCCATTCCTGCGAGAAGTCGGCATAGTAGCCTTCCTTCTGCACCAGCGCGTCGTACCAGCTTTCGTGCATCCAGAAGAACGCGACGAGAAAGACGATCAGCCAGAGAATCACGCGCAGGAGCGGCTCGTCGGCCGACTCCCGGGGGGTCGCGGGTTCGTTCATACCGGTTGTTTCCGCAGGGCGATGAAGAGTCGATCGCCTGCGCCTCGGGTGGTGGCGGCGGGATCGTCCTGAACCACGATCCAGTCCGGGTCGTCGCGCAGAGCCTGCACAAATCGATCATAGTAATCAGGCTGGATGACGATCAGGTTGACGTGGTACCGCCTTAAAAACTCCTGCCAGCCATCGGCTGCGAATTTCACCTTCAGGCAATCCAGCCAAAACTCACGCGGAAAGTAGTGCGCGTGCGAATAAGTCAGCACCGGCGACCCGGTCGGGGCCACGCGCAGCAGATAGTCGCCCAGTACTTCGCTGGAAAAGATCGCGCCCTGAAATCGGCCGTCAGGATAACCTCGGATCGCTTTGTCGAAAGCGGGCAGCCACCGCCCCTTCTGTCGGGGTGTCGCGTGAAACTCGAAGCCGATCTTTGCTGCAGTTCCGTTCGAGATGACACGCTCCAGCGGCCGGACGGCCCCCTTGTTCATTGACTGGGCCACGCCGATCCATATGAATCCGAGGATTACGATACTGCCCGCGAGGATCGTCTTGCGGAAACTCGGCACGCTTACCGGCAACCGGTTCAGCATCAACCGCTGCGACAGCCCCGGCCCGAAACTTGACAGCAGCCACGGCATCAGCATCGACCACCAGACCATCATCCGCTGCTGCTTGAGCGGCCACAAAGCGAACGGAAGACATAGCAGAAGCAGTTCCGTCCGCCGGCAACCACTTAGCAGCCACCCGCCCAGAATGATGCCTGACAATGTCAGGTAGCGGTTGAGAACCCGGCCATCTTCGAGTTCCGCGGTCAACGGTTGCCATTCATCAATCAAGTCGATGTTCGGCCGGGCAGCAAACTTGGCAATCTCGACGTAGAGCATTGGTCCATGAGGGTTTACGCAAACTGCGAGCACAGAAAGAACCGCGGCCAGTGTTAGTCGCCGAAGAGAAACATCATGAAATGCTTGTCCCCAGCTGCCGCGGCGTCGTCGGGTGACAATGATCGTCATGCCCAGGAACAAGTACAGGAAGGCCATTCCCACGGCGAACGTACCGTGCAGGTTCGCCCACGCCAGGTAGAGAAGCGGCAGCAGCCAAGCCGCCCGACGCGAGAATTCGGGACGGCTCAGGGCAAACAACTGGATCGAGAAGCAGAGTAGACCCACGGTCTGTGGCCGCTGGACCGTGTGCGGCCCGAGCATCTGGAACCAAAGGAGAATGAGGGCCAGGTTGGCCCAGCCCGGCGAACCGATGCGGCGAAACGCCAGCCACAGAAAGGTGAATTGACCCGCAACGACAATGACATGGAAAAACCGCAGCAGTTCCGCCTGCCGGGCCAGGCGATGTTCCGGGTCCGCGTCCGACGAATAGGCCGATTCGCCCAGCTTGACGAGGGAACCGTAAAGCACCTGCGTCAGCCATTGGGCGTGAACCGGCTTTTCGTCGGGATCGGAGAAGGGGGTGAACGGTTCGCGGTCGGGTAGTTTGCCGTGGTCGATCATCCACTGCCCGAACAGGACATGGCCCCAGATATCTGAATGCCAAAGCCGCAGAGTTCCGAAGAACGTGACCGCCAAAGCGAGGAGCAGGACGCCGACCACGGAGGCGTTGCGCACGTAGTAAGGCGCGAGTGGCGAATTCGGATCGGTGAAATCGATCCCGGCCCCGAGCGGCTCGATGCGGGATGGTTTCTCGTCGTCGTTGGTCGGCATGCCGGTGACAATGGCCATGGAGAGTCTTCGAGGAATCCGGGGCGAGTTGTTCGATGGAACGGCGACCGATTCCCGCAGAAGGCAGGGAATTGCCTATCCAGATTGCCCAGTATAGACAAATTATGCTGTGAGCCGTCGTTTTTTCGCTCGAGAACGCAAGGATGAAAAAATGGAGAAACCAGCTAATTCACCCTTGCAATGCATTCCGCAGAATCCTTATACTCTAACTTACTTACCTGACCCAATCGATCGGATGAATTGGAAAAGGCAAGGGAATTGGGACACTCGTCAGGTTTGCCCGCTCGGTTTACGCTGAATTTCGTGTGCTCGACACACAATCTGCCGCGAAACCGATCTGTGTGCTCGGCCGTTACCCGGCTTGGGTACTGAGAAGTTGGTTGGATTTGTTCCCAGCAAGTCTTCCAATCTCAGTTTGATGGTGTGCCTGATGACGTCGCACTGCTTTCCAGGCGTGGTGCCGTGAACGGCAGCATGACACTTCCGCACTTGACGCAAGGATTGCAAGCGAACCGCGATATGCCGTTGCACGATGCCGCGGCCAACTCCGAACGGATGCGGGCTGGTTTATGTGTGCGATCAACAACCTCGATGAGCTCTCGATTCGTTCTGGAATTAAGTCGAAGGTTGATGGTTTTGGTCGGTGAATGGTTGTCTGCTCCAATCCCCCCCATACTGACTCGTGTGTTACGAGCGATGGAGTGGCGACCGAAAGTTTTTTCTGGGAGACTCCTAGGATGCGCAAGATGATGTCGAAGATGTGGAAGGACGATGCTGGCATCGTTGCTTTCGAATACCTCCTCGTGGCCACGATCCTGGGCCTCGCCCTGGTTGTCGGTCTGGCTGCCGTTTCGAACGCGCTCAATGCTGAGCTCGTCGAACTGGCCAACGCGATTCTGGCTCTGGACCAAGGCTACACTGTTGCCTCACAGTCGACTTGCGTCTCGTTCAAGGCTGGTTCGACTGCCCAAGACGTTATCACCAACGTTCAGTACGCAAACAGCCTCGTTCCGGTCACTATTCAGGGCACTCAGACGCTGAATACGGTCGTCTGCCCGTAGCTGGCGGTCTCTCTGAACATTCGATCTGATCGA
>JBBQII010000357.1:0-5006 GCA_038324795.1 Gemmatales bacterium | reverse complement strand
GCAAATGCTGTCATAACAGTACTTGACGTCGCCGATGCGCTTAAGGACAAGCCTGGAAATGCAACTGATGCAGCTATCGCGGCACAGCTGCTGGCTAAATCGAAAGTCGGCAGGGTCGGCAACGCTGCTGAACAAGCAGCCAAGTCCGCAAAGACCGGACCTGGAGAATATGTTCCCGATCCAATCATGGATGGCATTGCTCGGGGACATACAGCCCCAGCTAACCCAGCTACAGGGGGGCCGTCTCCACGCACACCTGTGGGTAGGTCCGGAGGAGGGAGTCGGCCTACTGCGGATCCCGGTCCTAAAGCTCCGGATGTCTGGCCTAACCCCAACTTTCCCGCTCCCAGAAACGCGCCGACGACGATCAACGGGCGTGACTACAGCGGACACGCAATCGACCGGATGCAAGAGCGTGGGTATGTGCCTTCCGTGGTCGAAAATGGGATCAGGACGGGAACGCCGACAGCAGGCAACACGGTTAGAGAAACGGTTTTTGTTGACTCGGTGAACAGGCTCCGGGTCGTCGTGGATAACGCAACCGGACGTGTGGTCACGATCTTTCCGGGGGTAAGGTAACACACCATGCCAGATCTTCACGAAGTCGTTCGCGAGGCAGTGCATACCAAATGGGATCCAATTGGTATCGGAGAATCTGCGCTTGAGATAGGCGAGTACGACTCCTACGTTCCGGGGCTTTGCAATTTACTGACGAGCCACCCGTCCGAGGCAGAGATATTTGAATGCCTTTGGACGATCGAAACAGAATCAATTGGCCTCCACGGCAACCGTGAGGCGACGGAACGATTTGCAAAGTGGCTCTGGGAGTTAAAGTCCACCTGATTCCACTGGACTTGCCGAAGAGGTTGGGCTTGAACATCGAGCCGAAGGGAGCGGCTCGCCCGTATCCCCCGCGTCCCTGACGGCAACTCGTTCCCGCTCAAGCCCACCGGGTCGGCCAGGGCCACGGATTGGGAGGGTGGTGGGAGCCTTCCGCCGCCCCGACCAGCACGTCGTTGTTCACCGCGTCCGGCGTGTCGCAGAAGCCGTGCAACATTCTCGGGAACCCGGAAATCGGGCTGCAAATAGGTCGGGCGGGACTCCTCCCCAGGCCGGGTACTCTCTCCTCCTCGGGCCTCTTCTTCCTTGTGGGACTCCTCCCGCGCACGTCTACGCGGCCACCCACGCCCGCCCGCCGGCCCACTCGTCCTGCCGCGTCCGCCGGCTAATAGTGGCCAGGACCGCGTCGTCCCCCTGCCGCTCGGCGAAGGCCGTGGCCGCGTCCCTGATCTGGGCCATCAGCCGGCGGATGCGCCATTCGCCCATGTCCTTGGTACCCGTCCGGTGAACCACGTTGGGGGAAAGCACCCAGCCGGGTGTAGCGGATTGCAAATGCCGACGGCCGGCAATCTCGGGGGATTGCCGGCCGGGAGTGTTTTCGGGAGGAGTAGGTGTCCCGCACCGAATTCTGGTCGCATTCGTTGCCGAATTACGTCTGTAACGATTGCCCATCGTTGATGCTCCGTTTGCCGAATTGTTGGGGATTCTGGAGGAGGGTTGCGTGAGGGCGTTCGAAGTGTTGTCGCGGCACGCAGCTATAACCGGGGTTTTGCTCCGGTTTGCTTGGCCTGGTACTCGTTGAGTCAGTGTTCGAGGGTGGCGACGGCACCTGGGAAGTCGAAGTCGAGTGTCAGCAGCAGGTCGATGTTTTTGAGGTTCAATACAGTAGTTTGACCAAGCCTTGCTTTGGCCGCTGAGCCCTTCGCCATGACTAACCTTCGCCTGTGCCTGATGCTCCTTGTCTTCGCCGGCGTAATGACCGCTTGGTCGTCCGGGGCATTGGACGGTCAGACTCCGACCCCAACCGCCGTCAAGCCTACCGGCGGATCACCGCCCACTTCGCCTTCCGATCGTTCGATCTTCTCTGATGGTCTTGCTGCCGTCCCCACACAAGCCATCGCAGCGAATGCGATTGAGCCGTTGGTTGCCATCTCTCGCTATTCTCCCGTGACGGAACCGACCATTGAACTGCTTGCACGGCCGCGACTGATTGCGGAACTGGCCCAGAAGCCTGCTCCGGCTTCCAGCCCGGCAATGGTCGAACGCGTCGATTCGGTCATCCAGCGTCTCGAAGCACTTGAGTCAACCGTTCGTAACCTGAACCAACGGCACCAGACGGATTTCGACCAGATGCAGAGAAGCCTGGCCGATCTCTCGAGTCGACTCGATCGAGTCGAACACCTCGTGAAATTACACGGTGCGATGGCACCGCCTGCCCTTGCTCCATCTCCACCAATGCCCACGGCCACCCTGCATCTGGCCAACGATTTCGACATCGATGTCACGATCGTCGTCAACACCATCAACCACCCGCTGGCTCCCGGTAAGGCAAAGTCCATCACGATCCCGGCGGGCGAGTACACGTTTCAAGTGCTTCCCTGGCACACCACGCCACAACCCCGCACCATCGAACCCGGCGAAGAACGGCCGCTCCGGGTTTTTCGACGCTGATTCATTCAGGGCTCTCGGTTCCCGGACGCCGATGGCGGTTGCTGCAGAAGATCCGCCGTGCCCGAACGGTTTGACGGTGGGGGCGGACATCGAACCCGTACAGAAATCCATGCCGAACCAGCGTGCCGACAACCTTGCAGTGCGGGTCAACCTGAGCAGCCCAGCAATCGCGGCCCATTCATCCTCGCCGTGAAAGAACCATCGTTCGTGGCCCACGTTCGCCCACCGCCCCTCAGGAAGCCCCTGACCGTATCGCAGGCGGGGCGTGTGGCGAAGAGCGTGGTCCGTTGAACATCATTAAAACAAAGAAGCGAGGTAACCCATCCAATCAAGATCGCGGCTTCAAACCCATTCGCGAGTGCGATGGGAATTCGGTTGGATGTTTCATGCCCATTCTCGCCCCCGAACAGACATCGGTTATCACCTGGCGACGTCATTATCACCGTGGACGCGCGATTTCCGGTGGGTGCTTGACAGATTTGATGCGTGCGCTTACTTGCTTTGCACGACGACATGCTCTTCATCGATTATCACCATTCGGGCGTCATTATCACCATTTGGGCGTCATTATCACCTGTTCGACCTCATTATCACGGAGGGTGTCGGTGAAATGATAACGACAGTTCTGGCCGTGCAGTGATGTGGCCGTGGACGTCGGTGAGGCGAACGAAGTCCGCCAGCAGTCCCCGCCACCGGCCTTCCAACTCGGCATTGCGACGCTTGCCCCGGGACATGGCGCCGCCCTCCCCAAGAAATAGTGAAGCGGACTGCTTGCCGATTGAATTGCCTCGCTCCGAATCACCTGCTGGCGACGGGATCCCGTGTATCGGGAGTTGCTTCCCTGTGTTGGCGGTGACGAACCGATCGGCCCAAGTGTTTTTCGCTAGGCCTTGGCGAGATGACGGGTTAGAATTCCAAGATCCCGCCTGGTTCCGCTTCGTCACGCTGCTCGGAGAGCGCTTCTCATGCGACGGTCTCAATATCGGTTCTGCATCCTGTGCGGCATTCTGGCCACGCTGGCTGCCTACTTGCTGTTCGGCAACGTCCCCGCGGCCAACGCCCAGGGGAAACAGATCAGCTTCATCAATGATGTCGCGCCGATCTTCAAGGAAAACTGCTTCGCCTGCCACGACTCGAAGAAGAGGGCCGGCAAGTACGAGATGACCGCCTTCGACAAGCTCGTCGACGAAGAACACATTGTCCCCGGCAAGTCGGCCGACAGCGAACTGTATCAGTTGCTCGTCGCTACCGGCGAACGCCGGATGCCGCCGAAGAAAGACAACCTGGCCCCGCTGACCAAGCAGCAGGCCGACATCGTCAAGCTGTGGATCGATCAGGGGGCCAAGATCGATAAAGGAATCGATGCCAAGGCCGACCTGGTGAAGGAACTGCGCACGCGCTGGAAGCCGCCCGGACCGCCGGCCGCGTACAAGTTCCCGACCATCGTCAACGCGATGTCATTCACACCGGACAACAAACAGCTTGTCGTCGGCGGGCACCACGAACTGACCGTCTGGGATGCCGGCAACGGCAAGCTGCTCAAGCGGATCCACACGCGGGCGGAACGGGCCTACGCCATGGCGTTCCTGCCCGACGGCAAGCTGGTTGTCGCCGGCGCCCGGCCGGGCCAGGAAGGCGATGTCCGCATCTTCGACATCAACGCGGCCGGCAAGAAGGAAGGCGACATCGCCATTCTGGATGGTGTGAACGATCCGAAGGTGATGCTCAAGCAGTTGCTCGACGTCGATGATTCGGTGCTGTGCCTGGCCGTCTCGATCGACGGCAAGTTGCTGGCCACCGGCGGTTGCGACCGTGTCGTGCGCGTGTGGGATCTATCTCCCGGTCTCGACAAGGTGACGAATCCTCTCCATAGCATCGAGAACCATGCCGACTGGGTACTGGGCATCGCCATCGCGCCGGACAACAAACACCTGCTGACCTGCAGTCGCGACAAGACCGCGAAAGTGTGGGATCTGTCGACGAAAGAATCGGTTCTCACGTTCCCGGATCACCAGAATGCCGTCTTCGGCGTCACGGTGAACAAGGACAGCAAGATCGGCTTCTCGGCCGGGCTCGACAAGCAGGTTCGCATGTGGAACGCCACCGGCGACGGCAAGCAGATCAAGGCGATCGGCGGGCATGCCGACGACATCCTCAAGTTGATCGCGCATCCGACGAAGCCGATCTTCGTGACGACCTCGGCCGACAAAACGGTGAAAGTGTGGGACCCGGTCGCCGGTGCCACGACCAAGACGCTCAGCGGCCTGGGTGATCACGTGCTGGCCGCGGCCATCAGTCCCGATGGTACCCTCGTCGCCGGCGGAGCGTTTGACGGCGAAGTCCGCATCTGGAAGGTGGCCGACGGCAGCGTCGCCGCGGCGTTCAACGCGTCGCCGGGCTACGTCGCACCGCCTGCACCGATGCCCCCCGCGAAGAAATGATCATGGATACGCCCCAACTGCGGCCCGGACTGGCTGCCGCGAGCGATGACGATG
>JBBQII010000356.1:0-5007 GCA_038324795.1 Gemmatales bacterium | reverse complement strand
AGATCGGCGACATGGCGAGCTCGGCCGACTATAGCGCCACGGTCGAAGACGTCGACGTCCCCGCCGGCAAGTTCAAGGATGCCGTCGTCGTCAACACGCAGAACACCTACAAGGACGCGAAATCGAACAAGGACGTCACCTTCAAGGCTAGCATCAGCTACGCCAAAGACGTCGGCATTATCAAGCAGGCCTTCGAGGAAACCAACGAAAAGGGAACCTTTAAGTTCACCCTGGTTCTCGAGAAGTTTGAGCCGGCCAAGGACGAACCGAAGAAGTAACTTCTTGACGGGGCCGTCAGTTCGGCTAAGATACCGGTGAAAGAAATTCCGATCCTCGACCATCAGGTCGGGGATTCTTTTTGAGCGACTTTGTGAAAAAAATCACGAAGTCGGTGTGACGGGGGTGGGATGACGCTGCTGACTCCGGTGCGAACAACGGCCGGCTACGAGGCCGCCTTTGAGTTGACGAGCTACCTGCCGGTCTTCATTTACCTGGTGGGCGTTCTGCTGTTCGCATTCGGGGCCGTCGCCGCGTCGCAACTGCTGTTCCTGAAGCCTCGTAAGGACACGGCTGTGAAGCTGATGCCTTACGAATCGGGCGTCGATCCGGTTGGCTCGGCGCGGATGCAGTTCGACATCAAGTTCTATCTGATCGCAATTCTGTTCTTGGTCTTCGACGTGGAGCTGCTGTTCCTGTATCCGTGGGCCACGATCGCCTACTCCGACGGGTCGTCACCCGAATGGCGGATGCTGTTCGGCCGGATCGTCTTCTTCGAGATCTGCATTTTCATGTTCACCCTGGTGGTTGCGTACATCTACGCGTGGCGGAAAGGGGTATTTCAATGGCGGTGAAGTTTCCCGATTTCATCATCAGCAAGCTCGATTTCCTGGCGAACCAGGTCCGGGCGCACAGCCTGTGGCCGATGCCGTTCGCCACGGCCTGCTGCGGCATTGAACTGATGGCCACGGCATCGTCCCGTTACGACATCTCCCGGTTCGGCTCTGAGGCGATGCGGTTTACCCCCCGGCAATGCGACGTGATGATCGTGGCTGGGCGCGTGGTGATGAAGATGGTCCCGGTCATGCAGCGGATCTGGCAGCAGATGCCCGAGCCGAAATGGTGCATCTCGATGGGGGCCTGTGCATCGAGTGGCGGCGTGTTCGACACCTATGCCGTCGTGCAGGGGATCGATCGCTTCATTCCGGTCGATGTCTACGTCCCCGGTTGCCCGCCCCGGCCCGAGCAGTTGATTCGTGCCGTGCTCGATCTGCAGGAAAAGATCAAGTCGGGCGGCACCATCGACGGCAGGGATTTCACCGCTCGCAGTAAGTTCGAAGGCCCCCTGAAACTGGTAGGCGACGGCAACCCGGCCGAAACCATGACGGTTCCGGGCGATTACACCACGGCCACGCGCTTGCAGAATTGAGTGAGCACGATGAGCGTCGACTTTCTGACAACGCGATTCGGGGCGGACCGCTTCACGACATCGAAGTTCCGCGACAACACGCGCGTCCATCTCGCGCCGGAGAAGCTGATTGAGTTCCTGACCGCCCTCAAGAACGACGCTGGCTACGATATGCTGGCTGAGTTGACTGCCGTCGATTATCTGCATTACCCGAACGCCACCGACCGATTCGGCGTTCTTTACGGGTTGAGCAACACCACGACCGGCGAACGGCTGTGGGCGAAGGTGATGCTCAACGATCCGGACCCGTCGATCGAATCGGTTTACCCCTTGTGGAAAGGGGCCGACTGGCTGGAACGCGAGGTCTACGACATGTTCGGAATCGTGTTCGAAGGCCATCCCGACCTGCGGCGGATCCTGTTGCCCGACGAGTTCGTTGCCCACCCGCTACGCAAGGACTACCCGCTGCGGGGACGCGGCGAACGCCATAACTTCCCCGTGTTGACGCGTGCCGAGGGATAAGGTCCACCAATGCCACTGACCGCCACAGCACCGTACCCCGTTGATGAAGCCGAAGACGCTTCGGACAAGGAGTACCTGTACACCCTGAACTTCGGGCCGCAGCACCCGGCCACGCATACCACGTTGCGCCTGGTGCTGACGCTCGACGGCGAAACGATTGTCAAGGCTGTGCCGCATATCGGCTATCTGCACTCCGGCTTTGAGAAACTGGGCGAGGACCTCGATTACAATCAGTATGTCACCGTCGTCGATCGGATGAACTACATCTCGCCGATCTATAACGAAGTGGCCTGGTTCAATACCGTTGAAAAGTTGATGGGGATCGAGTTGACGCCGCGGTGCAAGTATATCCGCACCATCATCGGCGAATTGGCCCGCATCAGCGATCATCTGCTGTGCGTCGGAGCGGCGGCGCTCGATCTCGGCGGCATCACCGCATTCTTGTATGCGTTCAATCTGCGCGAACGCATTTACAACATCTTTGAAACAATGGCAGGGCAGCGTTTTCACCCGAGCTACCTGCGCGTCGGCGGGTTGATGATCGACGTCAGCGAATCGTGGATCGACCAGATTCGCCAATTCATCCCCGAGTTCCAGAAAGTACATGCCGACGTCTGCCGTCTGCTGAACCGCAACCGCATCTTCATCGACCGCACCAAAGGCATCGGCGTCCTGTCGAAGGAAGAAGCGATCAACCGCGGCGCCACCGGCCCTGTCGCCCGCGCCTCCGGAGTGGTGCGCGACGTCCGTAAGGATGAGCCGTACCTGGCCTACAAGGACTTCGACTTTCAAGTGATCTGTTCCCACGGTGGCGACTGCCTGTCCCGCTTCACGGTGCGCATGGAAGAGATGCGCGAGAGCATCAAGATCGTGCACCAGGCGGTCGAGAACCTGCCCGCCGGCGGCGTGAACATCGACGTCGACGAACGAATCACCATCCCGGATAAAACAGCCACGTACCGTAGTATCGAAGGGTTGATCCAACACTTCGAACTGCACATGTGGAACCGCCGCTGGACGCCGCCGATCGAAGAACTGTACAGTGCTGTCGAAGCCCCCAACGGCGAACTCGGCTTCTACGTGGTCAGCGATGGCGAAGGCAAGCCCTATCGGGCTCGCACCCGGCCACCGTCGTTCATCCACTTCGCGATGTTCCCGTTGCTGGTGGAAGGCCATCAGATCAGCGACGTCCCGGCCGTACTGGGAAGTTTGAATATCATCGCAGCGGAGTTGGATCGGTAGAGTTGTTAGTTGTTAACGGCGAGCCGAAGGCGAGCATATGAGCGCGTTGACGGAAGAATTGAAACAGCGAATCCGCGACTACCTGCCTCGTTACCCGAGCAAGCAGGCGGTCACGCTGCCGGCACTGCACATGGTGCAGGACGAGTTGCGCTGCGTGCCGACAGAAGCGATTCGCGAGATTGCGGAGATGCTGGACCTCGCGCCCGCTGAAGTTCACGACACGATGAGCTTCTACGGCTTCTTCCGCGACACGGAACACAAGCTCGGCAAGACGCGACTCTGGGTCTGCCGCAGCCTGGCTTGCAACCTGCGCGGGGCGGATGAGCTTCTCGCCCACTTCAGCGAAAAGCTCGGCGTGTCCCCCGGCGGCACCACGGCCGATGGTAAGATAACGCTTGAGTTCGCCGAGTGCATCGGGGCCTGCGAGGGCGCCCCGTGCGTGCTGCTGAATGACAAGCATCGGCTGGATATCACGCACGAAAAGGCGGACCGGCTGATTGAAGAATTGCGGGCGTAGGGAGAGTGCCATGCAACTGGAAGACTACTTTGATTTCGAGACGGAACCAGTGGAACGAATTCGGCTTAAGGGGACGCGGATCGATTTGGATTTCGTGGTCGCCCTGTTCCACCACGGGCTCCGGGCGGAAGAAATTGCGAAGTATTTTTGCGCTCCCCTTGAGCTCGAACAGTCGTGCGCAGCCTTGGCTTACTACCTCCACAACCGTGAAGAGGTTGACGCGTATTTGACTCGACGGGAGGCAATCGCGGCGGCTCACTATGCCGCACATCTGGCGAAAGGTCCGTCCGATGTGGCTTTGAAATTACGTGCAGCTAAAGCTCAGCGAAAACTCGCGGAGTCACGGGAGGCGTCGAGAGTTCCGTCGCGTTCTTGATCGATGAAAGCATGACGGACACCGTTCAGGATGCGTTGCGTCGGTTAAATCCGCTGATTCAAACGAACTTCATCGGAGATGGCGTCACTCTGCCGAAGGGCACCAAAGATCCGGAGGTTCTCTTGTATGCCGAAACCGATCGTCTGGCAGTCGTAACTCACGATGTGACGACCATGCCAATCCATGTGTCGAAGCATTTGCAATTGGGTCATCATACTTGGTGGTTGCTGTACTTTCCCAATCAGTGGATGTCGCCTGGCCGGATTGCAGACGAACTTCTCATGGTGTGGAGTTGCATGACCGCTGAAGAATGGATCGATCAACACGATTTCTATCCGCTGTAATCCGTCCGAGATTTCAATGCCATACGAACCCGTCCTTCTTGCCCGGATCAATAAGCCCGACAGCCATCGGCTCGAGGGCTACCGCGCCGATGGCGGCTACGAGACGTTCCTGCGCGCATTGAAAGACCAGAATCCGGTCGATGTTGTCAATGCCGTCAAGGATGCGGGCCTGCGCGGTCGCGGCGGTGCGGGCTTCCCCACCGGGTTGAAGTGGACGTTCCTGCCCAAAGATCATCCCGGGCCGATCTATCTTTGCGTGAATGCCGACGAATCCGAGCCATGCACCTTCAACAATCGCATTCTGATGGAGAAAGATCCCCATCAGGTGTTGGAAGGCGTGCTGCTGGCCTGCTATGCCATCAAATCGAATCGCGCATACTACTACATCCGCTACGAGTACGGCGACGGCTACCGGGCCCTGCAATCGGCCATTGATGAACTGTACGCAGCCGGATTGCTGGGACAGAACATCCAGGGCAGCGGCTTCAACTGCGATATCTTCATGCACCGCGGGGCCGGGGCTTATATCTGCGGTGAAGAGACGGGGTTGATCGAGAGCCTGGAAGGCAAACGCGCATGGCCGCGGATCAAGCCGCCGTTC
>JBBQII010000355.1:0-5038 GCA_038324795.1 Gemmatales bacterium | reverse complement strand
CGACGTTCGGCTGCCAACACGTCTCGATGCCGCAGCGGATGCACTCGAGGTCGGTCGAGAAGGCGAACGGCAGTTTCGAGCGCCACAGGAAGCAGGCGGTCAGATTGTTCATGCGGAACGGGACCTCATCGATCGCGTCGATGGTCCGCTGCGTGGTCAGGTCGGCCAGGCCGATGCCCGTGGCGTTGCCATGGCTTTCCGGTGAGACATCGAGCGCGACAATGCGCGTGATCTTCGGCTTGTTCGTTTCGAGTTCCGGCGCGGCTTCGATGTACAGCCGGCCGATGACGTTCGGGTCAAGCCCGGCCCCCGAGTAGTTCTTGCCGATCTCGCCGACAATCAGCACGTCGAGTTCATCGAACGGAATGCGGCCCATCAGCCCGCGTGCCTGTTCCAGCAGGACCGGTTCCTGATCGAGGATTTCATCACGGTCGAGCGCTTTGAGGATCGCGGTCTGCTCCTGCGCGTTCTCGACGATGCCAAGCGCGCCCAGGAACTTGGTCTTCCCGAGGATCGTCTTGAAGGTTTCCGGCAGCATCTGCTGCAGGCCTTTCCAGCCCCAGCGGTGGTGCTGCGTAGCCCCTTCGCGCTTGCCGAGGCCGATGACGCACATCTTGGCCACGCCCGATTCGTACTTGCCACGGTAGTCGGTATGCGGCTTGATGCGCGAGATGTTGAACACACCGTCGGCCGCGAGCGCGTTGCGATCCCACCAGACCGGTTCGCCCCAGGAATTGACGCCGATCTGCGTCGAGTCCATCTCGGTCTTCACCGGGATGCCGAGCTTTTCCTCGCTGATGTCGTAGCTGGCGAGCAGTTCGCGCTGGCCTTCCGGTGTGGCCCCGCCGTGCGAGCCCATGGCCGCGACGATGAACGGTTTCGCACCCATCTCTTTGAGGGTGGCGACGACGGTCCGGCAGATAAGGGCATAGTTGGCGATGCCGCGCGACCCGCAGCCGACAGCGATGCGGTCGCCCTTCTTGATGCGTTTGGCAACGGGTGAGCCGAGTATTTGCCGGCGGACTTCACCCGCGATGTCGGCCACCATCGGTTGCGGAGCGATCTGACGAACCAGCGTGAGAGGAGGAAGCAGCACGAGAGAGTTTCCTTGAACGAAGCGAATTCGGCGCTCAGTTATCATGTCGCGCGCGAGACAAGGTGGCTACCCGAACATGAAAAACCGGTTACAGATGTTCAGATGGCGAATGCGATTCTTTGACCCTCTCACCCGCTTCGGAGGAGAGGGCCGGGTGAGGGGGCGGTACCGCGCCTCATCCAAGTCTCAACCCCCTCACCCTAACCCTCTCCCCCGCAAAGCCGGGTGGCGAGGGGACAAAAAGGCGACTTGCAGATCACTTCAAAAACGCCCTGATCAACTCGCGCACTTCGGGAGTATCGAACTCCTTGCCGCCGTGGCCTGCCCCTTTCAACACTTTCAGCGTCACGGGCACGCCGGCCTCTTTCAGTTTCGCGTGCAGCTTCTCGCTCTGTTCCAAGGGCACCTGTGTATCCTTGTCGCCATGGATGATCAGGAACGGCGGGTCGTTCTTGTCGATGTGGTACACGGGCGACACCTGCTTGGCTTTCTCGGGGTCGTCGCGAACGATGCCGCCGATCAGGCGCGCGGCATTCGACTTGGCGAGATCGGCATCCGTCTTGTCCGGCCCGGGTACGTTCGGCGGCATTGTGAACAGGTCGCTGGCCCCGTAAAAGTCGATGACGCCCTGTACGCGCGTGTCCTTCGGAGCGTCGGCCACGCCGAGGATCGACACCAGGTTCCCGCCCGACGACCCGCCCGCGGCAACGATGCGTTCCGGGTCCAGGTTGTACTTCTTCGCATTGGCGCGCAACCAACTCACCGCGGCCCGGGCATCATCCAACGGCATCGGCCACTTCGCTTCGGGCACCAGCCGATAGTCGATACTGGCGACGGCGTACCCCTCGCCCGCCAGCCACGTCAGCGGGCAGTTCTCCTTGCTGCCCGCCTTCCAGCCGCCGCCATGCACCCACATGACCACCGGCAGCGATTTGTCTGGTGGTTTCTCGGGAAGGTAGAGATCAAGCAGCGTGGAACGCTTGCCATCGCGGTTGGTGTATTCGAGGTTGCGGAGGGCCTTGGTGCCGCTTGGCGGCGTCGCCTTGATGTCGCCCGGAACTCCACTTTTCGGTACTTCATGCTGGCGAAGTACGAACTCCATAATCAGCCGCGTCCTTTTGTTCAATGCAGCGATGTCAGGTGTCTCGTCGAGTAGTGGTTTTCTTTCGCCTGGATCATCCTTCAAGTTATAAAGGAGGTCATGCATCTTCTCGACGCGATAACCATGCCGGCTTGCGATGCCGCGTATGCCCGACTGCTCAATTGACTCCGGAGAGAGCTTCTCAAAGTTCGATGGCTTTCCGCCTCGCCCCGGTTCTCCGGCGATTGTCAGGTAGTCGTGCCCAAAGTGTCTTTTCCACTGAACCGAGCGCACCGCCTCAAGCTGGTCGCCGGAGAAGTACCAAAACACTTGTCGTCCCTTTGCCTCCTTCTCCCCCAGCATCAGCCCAGTCAAATCCTCCCCATCAATCTTCACCTTCGGCAATTCCGCCCCCATGAACTTCGTCAGACACACGAACAAATCCATCGTCGTGAACAACTCGTCGGTCACTCGCCCTTTGGGCATCTTCGCGGGCCAGCGGATGACGCCCGGGACGCGCACGCCGCCTTCGAATGTCGTCAGCTTGCCCTCGCGCAGCTTGCCTGCGGAGCCGGCATGTTCGCCGTAGCTCAGGAAGGGGCCGTTGTCCGAGGCGTAGATGACGATGGTGTTTTCTTCGAGGCCGTTCTTCTTCAATGCATCCATGATCTGGCCGACCGACCAGTCGAGTTCCTGGATGACATCGCCGTACAGGCCGCGTTTACTGGTGCCTTTGAACTTCTCCGAAGCGAAGATCGGCACATGCGGCATGATGTGCGGCACGTAGAGGAAGAACGGTTTGTCCTTGTTCTTCTCGATGAACGCGATCGACTTCTCCGTGATGCGCTTCGTGAACTGCGACTGGTCGGGATCAACCTCGACGACTTCCTCGTTCTCGTAGACCGGCAACGCCGGGATGCCTTTGGTGACCGGGTGCAGCGGGCCGTTGTCGTTCGAGTAGGGGATGCCCCACCATTCATCGAAGCCGCGCCGCGTCGGCAGAAACGGCGGATGATGCCCCAGGTGCCATTTGCCATAGATGGCCGTGGCGTACCCCTGCGACTTGGCCAGGTTGCTCAACAGCACTTCCTTCGGGTGGATGCCCGTCGTACTGGTGTGATTCAGCGCCCCCGCCATGCCGATGCGGTTCGGGTAACAGCCGGTGAGCAGAGCCGCGCGCGAGGCGGTGCAAACGGCTTGCGCAACGTAAAAGCTGGTGAAGCGCGTCCCCTCTTCCGCCAGGCGATCGACGTTCGGCGTCTTGATGTCGGTCGCCCCGTAGCAGCCGAGATCGCCGTAGCCCTGATCGTCCGCGAGGATCAGTACGATGTTGGGTTTGGCGCGGGCGAACGCGGGGACTGCGAGCAAGACGGCCAGTAGAAGGAACCGCATGAAGAGTTCTCCGATCGAACCGGGAGTATTGCCAGTCGTTCGCAGCAACCATCGTGGAGCACGCGTCTCGCGTGCTCGTCAATTCTAGCACGCGGGACGCATGCTCCACGGTAAAGCTGCCGCAGCAATTTGTGTTCGCCACCTGACAGTCAATAACGGGACATTACAACGTCCAGACCGATTCCCCGTCGAACACTGCGTCGTCGGCGTCGCGCGCGGGTGTCATGCTGACGAGCCAGGTGTTCCAGCCCAGGCGCGGGCCCAGGCCCGGCCCGTCGGCCAGGTGCAGCTCGGGGACTTCCCGCTTCGCCAGCACCAGTTGCACGTCGAAGTCGAGTTCCTGGCCGACGTACTGACGGGCCAGGTGGACCAGCAGGAAGAACGTCTTATGCGTTGTCGTGGCAGCCCGGTCGGGCAGGCAGTCTTCGAACTGCTCGAACGTGAGCGGCCCCACGCGCAGCCGGAACCGCGACTGCACATCCCACACCCGGCTGCCCGCCACGGTCGTTCGGCCCAGCATGCCGTAGCTGCCCAGGCAGGTCTGGTTCCCTTTGTCGATCTGCAGCCATTGGCCCTGGAACTGAGCAACTTCGACCGGCAGACGGAAGTAGTCGCTCAGCAGGATTCGCAGGTTCTGGGCGTTCCGCGGCCGTTGCGACAGGATGCCGCCATAGTACAGCAGGGCCAGGTCGTCGATGCGCGCGAGCGTCGTCGACTTCGCTTCCCACTCTGTGGCATCCTGTTGAAGCGTGACGATTCGCAAGCGGTCGCGCAGCTTCGGCATGCCGATGCCGCTGATGCTTCGCAGCGCCAGCGTGAACGCGTCCGGTTCACGGCGATCGGGCTCCCCGCGTTCAAACGGGAAGATGAACCGGTACTTTTCCCACGCGCGGTAGAACAGCGATGTCAGGCGGTGGTTGAACAGATCGAACCAGTCGCGCAGCGAGCGCCGCTCCGGCCCGCGCACGTCCCGGCCGATGTCGAGCAGCATCTGCGTGTAGTGGGTCGGCAGCGCGCCGCTGGGGCCGGTCAGGCCCATGAACGTGATGGTCATCAGCGGGAACGGACGGTCCGCGTCGGGCTTCAACAGGTCGTAGATCTGGCTGGGCGGGAACGTCAGCGACTGGTAGGCGCGGAAGCGCACCACCTCTTCGGCGGGGGGATGCGCCAGCCCGACCGGGTGCCGATCGCGGTAGACCTTCTCCAGGATGCGGACCGCCTGAAAGAAGTCGAACCGGTACGGCTCGTTGAACAGTTGCTCGCGGACGGATGGCTTCACGGGGATGTTCTACGGGCAACACGTCCTTCTTGTCCCCTCTCCCCCGGCTTTGCGGGGGAGAGGGTTAGGGTGAGGGGGATTGGGCTTGCCTCACGCGAAGTCCCGGGGGGCGGACGGGGCACGGCCAAACCCGGCACCGGTGGGGGGAGTCTCTGTTGTGAAAACACACTGAGCACAAAAACACACTCGA
>JBBQII010000354.1:0-5042 GCA_038324795.1 Gemmatales bacterium | reverse complement strand
GTGGCACGGGTGCCGCTGAAAACGCGTTGCTCACCAGGCAGGGCCCGACGAAGCTCGTCGCCATGGCGGACGTCTTCGAGGACAAGCAGGCAAAGAGTTTCAAGTTCATCAGCAGCAAGGTGCCCAACCAGGTGGAAGTGCCTCGCGAACGTCAGTTCATCGGCTTCGACGCGTACAAAAAAGCGATCGACTGCCTGAAGCCGGGCGACATCGCGATCATGGCCACGCCGCCGGCATTCCGCTGGGTGCAGTTCAAGTACGCCATCGAGAAGGGCGTGCATGTGTTCATGGAGAAGCCGCTGACGGTTGACGGGCCGACATCGCGAAAGATGTTCGCGCTGTCTGACGACGCCGACAAGAAGGGGATCAAGGTGGCCGTCGGCCTGATGTGCCGGCACTCGCGCGTCCGCCAGGAGATGCGTGACCGGATCCAGAAGGGCGAGATCGGCGAGATCACCATGCTGCGGGCGTACCGCATGCAGGGGATCATCGGCTCGTGCTTCACGCCGAAGTACGAAGACAACAAGATGAGCGAACTGCTTTACCAGATTCGCAACTTCCACTCGTTCCTGTGGGCCTCGGGCGGTGCGTACAGCGACTTTCTGATCCACAACATCGACGAGTGTTCGATGATGAAGGACGCGTGGCCGGTGGAAGCCCGCGCCTCGGGCGGTCGCCACTTCCGCGGCAACAATGTCGATCAGAACTTCGACAGCTACTCGGTCGAGTACACCTTCGCGGACGGTGCGAAGCTATTCCTTGAAGGCCGCAACATCCCCGGCTGTCAGCAGGAGTTCGCCAGCTTCGTTCACGGCACACGTGGTAGCGGCGTGATCTCGGAGAAAGGCCATTCGGCCGCGGGCCGACTGTACAAGGGCCAGGACATAACGCAGAAGCCGCTCTGGGACTCCGGCGGCACGGAAGCAGTGCCGTACCAGCTTGAGTGGGAAGACTTCATGGAAGCGATCCGCCACAACAAGCCTTACAACGAAGTCAAGCGGGGCACGGAAGCGAGTCTGGTGACGTCGATGGGTCGCATGGCAGCCCACACGGGCCAAGTCATCACCCGGGACGACATTTTGAACAGCGACCATGAGTTCGCACCGGAAATCGAACACCTGACAATGGAATCGGCCGCACCGATCGTCATGGGCGCGGACGGCAAGTACCCGATCCCGCAGCCGGGCTCGAAGAAGAAGCGGGAGTTTTGATTGGTCGCGACCATTGAGCGGGTGTGTCCACGCATGCCCGCTTTTTTCAGTGAAACAGTCAAGTAACGATGAAGCCCAGAGAGTTTGTTACAGTCGATCCGCGGAAGCTCCGGTTGCCTTGGAGTCCGCGCGATGGTGCCGATCCGGTGAAGTATGCTCGGCAACTCAGTCGTCATGGAACATCCGTGCGTGGAATGCCTCCGCCTTTTGTTTATCGGGCAAATGATGGCGAGCTTGTCATTTCCGACGGTGTGACCCGCGCGGCCCGCGTTGCGAAACTGCTTCCGGGCGTTACGATGACAGTGGAAGTGATTGGCGATTTGGCCGCCCCAGGTACGTCCATGCCGACCGTCGGAGAGAAGCTGCCATGACAATGACCGAAACTGCCCGCGAGCAGTTGATCTCAACTCTTGACCAGCTGAACATCGTGTGCCCGGAAATGCGCATCGGCCAGTTGATTGCCAACTTGGCCACCCTGGCTCGAGGCTTGACTGCCGAATCAATCTGGGACGTCGAAGACGACGAGTTGCTGTGCGCTGCGAGGAAACAACTGGCGTACTTTGAAGATCGTGACGTACAGGTGACCTGACGGCGATGCTCGATCTACCGTTTACCCATTCCGCTCACCCTCTCCATCTCCATCACATGGGGTTAGCGATCGAGGAAGCACTGATCGCTGCTTCCGAGGAAGAAGTCCCCATCGGCTGCGTCATCGTGCATCGCGAGCGGGGGATCATCGCTCAGGCGCACAATCAGCGCGAGATGCTCAAAGATCCGACAGCCCATGCCGAGATGATCGCACTGACGCAGGCGGCAACAGCGCTTGACGACTGGCGGCTCGAAGACACTCTTCTGTACGTCACGCTGGAACCGTGCCCCATGTGCGCCGGCGCGATCGTGCAGGCCCGGGTGCCGTTCGTCATCTACGGTGCGGCCGATCCGAAGGCCGGGGCCTGCCATACCCTCTATCAAATCACCAATGATCCGCGCCTGAACCACCGCTGCCAGGTCATCGGCGGCGTGCTTGAAGAGCGTTGTGCGACTCTGCTGACCGACTTCTTTGTGGCCAAACGCAAACTGGGAAAGAAATGATGCGCTACGCGATCTGCAACGAAACCTTTGAAGGCTGGGACCACGAACGCGTCTGCGCCTTCACGGCGGAGACGGGGTACACCGGTTTGGAGATGGCTCCGTTCACACTGGCGCCGCTGATCACCGATGTCACGACGGACCGCCGCCGCACGCTGCGTGTGCAGGCCGAAAAGGCGGGGCTGTCGATCATCGGCCTGCACTGGTTGCTCGCCAAAACGCAGGGCTTCATGCTGACTTCGCCCGATGAATCGATCCGCAAGCGCACTGCCGGGTACATCGTTGAACTTGTGCGCTGCTGCCGCGACCTGGGCGGGGACATCATGGTCCTCGGGTCGCCGTTGCAGCGAAAGATTCCGGAAGGCCACTCCCGCCAGCAGGCGGAAGACTTCGCCACGGCCACGCTATCGCAGGTCCTGCCTGAACTGGAGAAGCAGCGCGTCTACCTGTGCCTGGAACCGCTGGCCCCCGCGGAAGCAGACTTCCTGCAAACGGCCGCGGAAGGATTGAAACTGCGTGATCGCCTGGCCGGTCCCTGGGTGCAATTGCATCTCGATGTGAAGGCAATGTCGTCCGAAGCGAAGCCGGTGCCCGACGTCATCCGCGAGTTCCACCCGTGGATGAAGCACTTCCACGCCAACGATGCCAATCGCCGCGGCCCCGGCTTCGGCGACGTCGACTTCGTGCCGATTTTCCAGGCGGTCAAGAACGTGAACTACCAAGGCTGGGTATCGGTCGAAGTGTTCGACTACTCACCCGACCCGGAGACCATCGCCCGGGAAAGCATCCGCTACATGCGGGAGTGTGAAGCGAAACTTGATTAGCGTCGATGCCATCGGGGTCGCCGATCAGGCCCGTCCCCGCCCCATCGCGTAGTACGCGAACCCTGCCACATCCATCGTCTTTGGTTCGTAGATGTTTCTTCCGTCGAAGATGACCGCTTCCTTGAGCAGGCGGCGGATCACTTCGAAGTCCGGGTTGCGGAACTCCTGCCATTCGGTAACGATCGCCAGGCCGTCCGCTCCTTCGAGTGCGCCGTAAGGGCGATCGCAGTAGATCAGCTTGTCGCCGTAAATGTCGCGGACGTTGCTCATCGCCTCGGGGTCATGAACGCGGACCGCGGTCCCTTCCTTCAACAGTGCGTCGATGAGTGTCAGCGCGGGCGCTTCGCGGATGTCGTCGGTGCGTGGTTTGAACGCAAGCCCCCAGACGGCGATCGTCTTCCCGTTCAGATCGCCGTAGTGCTTCTTGATTTTCGTGAACAGCACCTGCTTCTGCGCTTCGTTGACCACGTCGACCGATTCCATCAGCGCGAGACTCAGGTCGTTCTTCTTCCCCATGCCGATGATGGCGCGGATGTCCTTCGGGAAGCAACTGCCGCCGTAACCGGGGCCGGGGAACAGGAACTGGAAGCCGATGCGCGCATCGTGTCCCATGCCGCGGCGGACGTCGTTGACATCCGCCCCCAGTCGATCACAGAGGTTGGCCATCTCGTTAATGAAGCTGATCTTGGTCGCCAGCATGGCATTGGCGGCATACTTCGTCATCTCCGCACTTTCGGGCGTCATGACGAGAAACGGCCGTTCGGTGCGCAGAAACGGGTTATACAGTTCGCGGAGAACCTCGCCGACTTCGGGCTTGCGGACGCCGACGACCACTCGGTCGGGCTTCATGAAGTCGTCGAGTGCGGCCCCTTCCTTCAGGAACTCGGGATTGCTGGCGATATCAATGTGACTGCACCCCGCCGCTGCGAGGCGTTCCATGATGCCCCGATTGGTGCCGACCGGCACCGTGCTCTTCATGACGACGACCTTCGATCCGGCCGGCCCCGGCGGCACGTCCTTGAGTGCGCGGGCCAGTGCATCGGTGACCGCCCAGATGGCGGACAGGTCCGCATCTCCCGCAGCACTTTGCGGCGTGCCGACGGCGATGAAGATAAGGCGGGCCGATCGCACGGCTTCGTTGAAGTCCGTGGTGAAAAGCAGTCGGCCTTCGCGCCGATTGCGCTGCACCAGTTCCAGCAGGCCCGGCTCATAGATCGGCAGCCGGTTGTCGTGCAATGTGGCGATCTTCTTCTCGTCCTTGTCGATGCCGATGACATCGTTGCCGCTCTCGGCAAGGCAGGTGGATGTGACGAGGCCAACATAGCCGGTACCGATGACGGCAACTTTCAAGAGATGCTCCCTCAATTCAACCGGGCAAACGAGTCAGGAGGCCGGCAGGGTGCGGCCTCGCCAGTAATTCAGCAAATCGGTCAGCGAACGATCAAGTGTGAACTCCGGCTGCCAGCCGGTCGTGTCGCGCAGCTTGCGGATATCAGCCCGGGAAACGGCGGTTTCTACTTTCCGCGCGGGGTCAATTCGCTGACGTACTTCGATTGTTGTACCGGAAAGCGCCAGCATGCGGTCGAGAACCGTCTGCATCGAGTAGGTTGTGCCCGATCCGGCATTGTACGCTTCGCCGGAGATTCCTTTTTCCATCAGCAGCAGGAATGCGCGAACCATGTCGCGAACGTCCGTGATATCGCGTTGACCGCTCAGGTCGCCGGTTTCAATCACTCGTTGCGGCTGAGTGCCATTCTCGACGGCGGCAATCTGGCGGGCGAAGTTGGCCGTGGCGTAGTCGGCCGACTGCCTGGGGCCGATCTGGTTGAAGCTTCGCACCCGCAGCACATCGAGTCCCGGCTGCTGGCTCACCTGAAAACTCATCAGGTCGGCCGCCGCCTTGCTCGATGCGTACGGG
>JBBQII010000353.1:0-5050 GCA_038324795.1 Gemmatales bacterium | reverse complement strand
GATGAACTTCCTGGCCGCGATGCAGCGCGACATTCCCCTGTCGCCGGCTGATCGATTCCTCGCCATCACCACGTTTTCGTTCGACATCCACCATGTCGAGCTGTGGCAGACGTTGATGGCCGGGGCGAGGATTGTACTCGTGCCGCGCGAAGACGTCGCCGACGGCGCCAGGTTGCTCGAGCATCTGCAACAATCCGGGGCGACTTTGATGCAGGCAACGCCGGCGACCTGGTACTCGCTGCTTGGAGCCGGCTGGCCGGGAACCCCTGGCCTGCGCGTTCTTTGCGGTGGCGAACCGATGCCGCCCGAACTGCGCCAGCAGCTTCTTGCCCGTGTGGCGGAAGTGTGGAACCTTTACGGTCCCACCGAAACGACCGTCTGGTCAACTACCCATCGCGTCAGCGCCAGCGACGATCCGATTCCCATCGGCCGGCCGATTGGCAACATGCAGTACTACATCCTCGATTCGCGACTGCAACCCGTGCCGATCGGTTGTGTCGGCGAAATCTGGATCGGTGGCGACGGCGTTGGCCGGCACTACCTGAATCGCCCCGAACGCAACGCGGAACGCTTCCTGCCTAATCCCTTCTACCCTTCGGAAGGGGGGACGTCGTCGCGATTCTACAAGTCAGGCGATCTCGGACGCCATCTTCCGAACGGCATCGTCATCTGCCTTGGTCGTGCCGACTTCCAAGTCAAGATTGGTGGTGTCCGGATTGAACTCGGCGAGATCGAGCGCGGACTCGAAGGCCACCCCGATGTGGCCCAGGCGGTGGTCGCGGCCCGCAAGGACGGGGACGCCGGCGCCAGCTTGCACGCTTATGTGCGCCCCCATCCCGGTATGACCCCTGTTCCGATTGCGCTGCGCCGCCATCTGCGAACCAAGCTGCCGGATTACATGGTCCCCGCGACGGTAACGATCGTCGAGAAGTTCCCGTTGGGACCCACCGGCAAGATCAATCGCAATGCGTTGCCGGCTCCTGCCGAAGAAGTGGTCGTCCGTTCCGCCGCGGCCGACTATGTGCCGCCTTCGGGCGATGCCGAGGAGGCCCTGGTCCGCATCTGGGAAGAAGTCATCGGTATCAAACCGATCAGCGTGACCGACGATTTCCGCGATCTCGGCGGAAACTCGTTGCGCGCCGTGGTGTTGATGGCCAGGATCGAATCTGAGCTGGGCCATCGCATTCCGCTGGAGGCGCTGTCCAAGTACCCGACGGTCCGCGGACTGGCATCCGTTCTCCAGCAGCGGCTGGAACTCGGCACGGGTTCACTTGTGCCCCTGCAAACCGGCGGAACGACGCCGCCGCTCTTCCTGATTGCGGGGGCGGGCGGTCATGTCTTCGCCTTCCATCAGTTCGCCCGCTTGCTCGGCCCCCAGTACAACGTTTACGGCATGAAGGCGATCGGCGTCGATGGCACCGAGCCACCCCTTGATGACTTCGTCCAGATCGCGGCGCGCTATGCCAGGGAGATCATCGAAGCCGTCCCGAACGGCCCGTATCTGATCGGCGGCTATTCCGTCGGCGCCATCATCGCGCTGGAAACAGCCATTCAGCTGCAACGCCTCGGCCACCATGTACCAAGGCTGATCAGTTTGGACATGTATGCCCCGGGGTTTCCCAAGTCGCTGCCGTGGCACCGCCGCATTGGCATCCACCTCGGCAAGTTCATCAAGGGCAACGCGCGTGATGGCCGCTGGAACTACGTCCGCAACCGCCTCCGCGGGGCACGCACCCGCATCCTCAACATGATGAACCTGCAACACCTTGATGCACCCCTCGTCCAGGGGCTCGATTCCGTGCCGCACCAGATCCTCAGCAAGGTTTGGGGCGCACTGGACCGCGGTAATGATCGCTACTGGCCATCCGGCAAATTCGACGGTCAGGTCGTTCTGGTCAACAGCGGCGTCCATTACGACTGGGAAGACACGATCGTCGCCGACCAGCGCAAGGGCTGGCATGAATGGTCCACGCAGCCGATGATCGTGCACAACGACTTCCCTGCGGAGCACATGGATTTCTTCAAGGATCAATGCGTTCGCCAGCTGGCCGACATCGTCCGTTCAGCCATCGATCGCGAGGCCAGCGAGGCGGAGAGACATGGCGAAAAGGCAGCCGACCTGAACAAGAACGTTTCCACATGCGCCTTTGTCAGCTCCGCCATGGCAAAATAGTGAGCCATGTCCCATAGCGACGGTTAGCCGCAATACCGCTTAACCATAGTGGAAGAATTTAACCACGGATGACACCGACAACACGGATAAGACCCGAGAAGCGCCTGCTCAGCTTCGTGTATCGAGTTTGATCCATCCGGTTTTATCCGTGTTCTCCGTGACATCCGTGGTCAAAATGAACAACCGCATACCTGCCTTTAACTGAGTATGAATGGCATCGCTCAAAATTGAGCGGTATTGAGGTTAGCCGCGACGGGCAGGCTTCCGGAGCGGAGCGCGTTGTGGAGGCGAGAGAGTTCGTCCCGGGGTGCGCGCCTGGCGGGATTTTCATGCTGGAGCGTGCAACAGGCGGCAACTGGAAGTGCGGGCCGAGGCGCTGTGTGCGATGCGAAGCCTGTTGCGCGACAAGGACCTCAAGGGGCAACTGCAGGCAGCGGAGTTACTGCTGAAGAAGCGAGGAAAACGCGCGGGAAGGCAAGCCGGCTGAGTGGCGGGCGGGCGATGCCGCGGACGGCGGGGACAGGTACTCCTTCCCATGAGAACGCGGGACGCCTGCTCGACAGGGGCCGTCGTCACTTCCCCTGGTTCCAGTAGATCCGGGCGTTGCCGGTCTTGCGGCCCACCGCGATGATGTCCGGCTTGCCGTCGGCGTTCAGGTCGGCAACCGTGAGGTCTTCGACCGCCACGCCGCCGTTGTCGATAATCTGCCGGTCCCACTTCGTGCGGTCGCCGTTGACCGGTTTGTAGATGCGGACGCCGCATTGCTCGGTGAACGTGTCGCCCTTGGCCGGGTTGTCGCGCACACCGATGACCAGTTCCTCACTGCCATCCCCGTCGAGGTCGGCACACCAGACGCCATGGCCCCAGCGCAGGTGATCGTCGATCACGACACGCTGCCACAGGCCGTCCTTGCCTTTCGGTCCTGCCGGATAGACCACAATCTCGTTGCCATGCCAGGGCTCGACGGTGGCGGCGTAGTTAAGGAACTCCCCACCCTTACGGGAGGGGCTCGCCAATCTGCCCATCTTCACTTCACTGGCGCCCCGGTTCGACTTCAGGTTCGCCTGATTGCCGGCCCCGACTTTGTCGAGCTTCCACTTGTCCTGTTCCTTCGAGAGGTTGAACAGGCCATCGTAGGCGGTCACCAGCACGTTCTCGGGCTGGCCTTTGGCAGTGGCGTACGGGAAGAAGTTATGGCAGACGTGCAGGTCCTCGTTCAGAACAACCGGTGTCCAAGGCCCGTTGAACGGGTCCTTCGGAATCGGGTAAGCCAGGATGCGGACAGGGCGACCGTCGAGCCAGTTGGCTTCCTTCGTGCTGTCTCGCCCCATCAGCGGGACCAGCACAATCGTGCGTTGACCCTTACCGTCGAGATCGATGGTGCGAACGCGGTGGACGGTCGGTTCCTCGCCGATCGGGTGGATCGACCATTCGTCGTCGAGCGTCTTACCGCGCTTCAGCCAGTGCAGGGTGCCGCCCGATTTGGTGTTGAAAGGTGCCCAGTCGGCTCCGAGAACGAAGTCCAGCTGACCGTCGCCATCAATGTCGAGACTGGTGATGCAGACGTTGTCGGGCTTCGTCTTGCCGGTGATGATCGGGCGGACTTTCCACGTGGGGTTCTCGTACCAGACAACGCGCTTGCTGTCGACGACGACGACGTCCGGCTTGCCGTCGGCGTTCACGTCGGCAGTGATGACGGCATAGCCGACCGTCAGATCGGTGGCGATCTCCTGCATCTTGAAGTTCGAAACGGTTGTCTCGGCGGCCGGAAGCAGCATGGGGCCGGCCAGCAGCAAGGCGAATGTAAGGGTACGCATGAGGTGGTTCCACAGGGAGGGAATGGAGCAGCGGAGATACTGTAACGGATAATGGGGAGGAAGACAAAACCCAAGCCCCGAGGTGAGGCTTTGCGAACCTCCGGGATAAAGGAAGGAAGAAGTTTTCACCGTTCATTCTCTTGCATCACGCGTGGGGAAAGTGTCTACTGGGTCGCGGCACAAGGGACAAGTCATGGGCGACGGATCCGATTTTTTTTCGACGCAGACGCTGGACTGGCGCGAACGTCTGTCCATCACCGTGGACGTCATGCGCGAACTCAGCCGCGTGGACGATCCGCAGGCGATGTATCACGTTTACGCCCGGCGGATGCTCGAACTGTTCCCCACGTCGCGGCAGATATCGATCTCGCGCCGGGGGCTGAACTACCCGGATGTGCGGATCACACGCTGCAGCGTCTGGGGCACTGACGTGAATCCCTGGAAGGACCCGCAGCGCCTGCCGCTGATCAACGGCGGGCTGTTCGCCGAACTGCTGTACGGTGAAGAGCCGCGCATTCTGGACATGCTCGACCTGGAGCCCGACGACCCGGCGGCTCCGTATCTCGACGACCAGCAATCGCTGATCGCCATCCCCCACTACGACGACGGCGACGCGTTGAACCTGGTGATCGCCACACGGGAAGAGGCGTTCGCTTTCCCGCCTGAGCGGTTTCCGGATCTCGTCTGGATGAGCAATCTGTTCGGCCGGGCGACGCAGGCGGCGCTCTTGTCGAAGAAGTTGAAGGCCGCCAACGAAGCCAGCGCCCATGAGATGAACATGGTCGCGCAGATGCAGCAGTCGATCCTGCCGACCAGCCTGCCGCATATCCCGACGCTCGACCTGGCGGTGCATTATCAGACGTCTTCACAGGCCGGCGGCGACTACTACGACATGCTGCCGTTGCCGAAGGGCCGTTGGGGCATCCTGATCGCGGACGTCAGCGGGCATGGGGCTCTCGCGGCCGTGCTGATGGCGATCACGCATAGCCTGACGAAGACTTACACCGGGCCGCCCTGGCCCCCGGGACTGCTGCTGTCGTATTTGAACCGTCACCTCGCA
>JBBQII010000352.1:0-5065 GCA_038324795.1 Gemmatales bacterium | reverse complement strand
TCGCTGGCCAGCAACCGCGGTAGTGGTCGGCCCAAGAAGGGCAAGAAGCTCGCGGGCCGTTACGGGGCCGAGCGCGTCACCGTCCGCAATCTGCGTGTGGTTCGCGTCGACATCGAAAACAATCTGCTGCTGGTCCACGGTGCGGTTCCCGGCTTCAACGGTGCGGTCGTGCTGGTCCGGCCGACAAACAAGAAGTGATTCGAATTGCGGAGTGCGGAATTCGGAATGCGGAATAGAATGAATTGATTCCGCGATCTGAATTCCGCACTCCGAATTTGTCATGGCACACGTCGTCGGCATCGATCTGGGTACCACCTACTCCGCCATCGCCTCGCTCGATGATCGCGGGCAGCCGGCCACATTGCCCAACCGCGATGGGGAAATGCTGCTGCCATCCGCCGTGCTGTTGATCGACGACGCATCTGCCGTCGTCGGACAGGCGGCGCTCGACTATGCGCAGGAATCGCCCGATCGGGTCGCCACGCTGATCAAGCGCCGCATGGGCCTCGACGACTACGGCCGAACCGTGGCCGGGCGGCAGTTCCGCCCCGAGACATTGTCCGCCATCATCCTCCGCAAGCTGGTACAGGACGCTGAGCTTCGCCTGGGGCCCATTTCCAAAGCGGTCATCACGGTTCCCGCCTACTTCGATGAGACACGCCGTAAGGCAACGCACGATGCCGGGCGGATCGCGGGGCTGGATGTACTCGATATTCTCGATGAACCCTCGGCCGCGGCCCTCGCCTACTCTTTTCAGCAGGGCCGATCGATCACCGACAAACTGACCGACAAGCCGCGGACGATCCTCGTCTATGACCTGGGCGGCGGCACCTTCGACGTCACGCTGGTCCGGCTCACACCCAAGCGCTTCCAGACGCTGGCGATCGAAGGCGACGTGCGTCTGGGCGGCAAGGACTGGGACGACCGGATCGTCAACCATGTCGCCGCGGCGTTTATCGCGAAGTTCGATGAAGACCCCCGGCAGGACGCTCAGTCGCTGGCGATGCTGCAGGCAGCCGCGGAGCGGGCGAAACGGACGCTGAGCAAGGTCGATCAGGCCAGCGTCACAGTGAACCATGCGGGGCGCAAACTGGTGGTGCCGCTGTCGCGGGCCGAGTTCGAGAACCTGACGCGCGACCTGATGACGCGCACCCGGCTGACCACGCAACAGGTGTTGAAGCAAGCCGGCGTAACATGGGAGCAGGTCGATCGGGTGCTCCTTGTCGGCGGGTCAACGCACATGCCGATGGCCGCGACCATGTTGCGTGAGCTGAGCGGTCGTGAGCCGGACAACTCGCTGGCCGTCAGCGAGGTGGTCGCGCGCGGGGCGGCCCTTCATGCGGGCATCGTCGCGGCCCGTTCGAGCGAAGGTGCCAAACTGCTCGGGGCAAAAGTTGCCGCCGACTTGGCTGACGTGGTCGAAATCAGCGTGAATGCCCATAGCCTGGGAATCGAAGTACGGTCCGAGAGCGACAAAATCAACGATCGGCTGATTGCGAAGAACACGCAGCTGCCCGCCGCCGCGAGCCGGGTGTACTACACGGCGGCGGAGAACCAGCAGCGCGTTCGCGTACGAGCCTTACAGGGTGAGGCGACGCAGGCGGATGCGTGCATCGGCATTGGCGAATGCTGGATCGAAGGACTACCGGCCAACCTGCCGAAAGGCTCACCCATTCAGGTCCGTTGCGAAGTGCGGAGCAACGGCCTCATCGACGTGATGGCCCTCGACATGACCAGCGGCCGCATGGCCCGAACCGAGATCCACCGCAACAGCGGCCTGACCGACGCGGAGATCGCGCATGAGGCGGCCTGGGTGCGGAGTCTGCGGGTGCAGTGAACGTCCCGAGGATGGCATTGACGGGAAAGCGGAATCGCTATCACGACGCGGTCGTTACGACTCGCTCCGCCGTCGCGGCTTCACGGGAGCAGGTTATTTGGCAGTCCGCAACCGGGCACATTGATCGGTGCTTGGGATGAGACGATCGAAACCCGGTAAATTTTTCATCGTTTCGACTTGCCGTTCCGGGCTGCCAATCTACATTGAACGATTCCGATAGAGTCACGCTGAATTGCTGAAGAGGTCGGCCATGAAGGTTCGTTCGAGTGTGAAGCGTATTTGTGAGAACTGCAAGCTGATCCGTCGGCACGGGAAAGTGCGCGTCATCTGTTCCGATCCGCGTCACAAACAGCGCCAAGGCTGATCAGGGAGAATTGGGCATATGCCGCGTATTCAGGGCGTCGATCTTCCGAATGACAAGCCGACCCATATTTCGCTGCGTTACCTGCAGGGGATCGGGCCGACCTTGGCCCTGCGCCTCTGCGAGCAGGCGAACGTCGATCCGCAGCGTAAAGCCAAAGAGCTGACCGACGACGACGTGGCCCGCATCGCGTCGATCCTCGACCGCGATTACCTGATCGAGGGCGGTCTGCGCCGGACGATTCAGAGCAACATCGCCCGTTTGAAAGAGATCGGCTCGTACCGTGGCAGCCGGCATCGCCGCAGCCTGCCGTGTCGCGGCCAGCGCACCAAGACGAACGCCCGCACCCGGAAAGGACCTCGAAAGACGGTCGCCGGCAAGAAGGGCGTCAAAGAGCTCCGCTAATCGCTCCATGAGCGTGACGGTCAGTACCTGTAACTCCGAACGGCCGGTTCGCCGGAATGCTTCGGGACTGGCCGTTAACCAAGGTTTCAAACCGATTGATTGGGCACAATGGCCAAGCAGAAAAAGCGTAAGCAGCGTCGTAACGTCAGCCGTGGGATCGCTCACATCCAGGCGACGTTCAACAACACCATCGTGACGATCACCGACACCAACGGCGATGCGCTCACCTTCGCCTCGGCCGGAACGGTCGGCTTCAAGGGCAGCCGCAAAAGCACGCCTTTCGCTGCCCAGCGGGCTGCTGAATCTGCCGCTGAGCGCGCGACCAAGTTCGGGCTCAAAGAAGTCGAAGTCCGCGTGAAGGGCCCCGGTGCCGGTCGCGAGTCGGCAATCACCGCGCTGCAGGCCACCGGCCTGACGATCAAAGTCATCGAAGACGTGACCCCGCTCCCGCACAATGGCTGCCGTCCGCCGAAGAAACGACGCGTTTAAATCAGTGGGCAGTGGGCAGTGGACAGTGGACAGCCGCAGGCGTCCATCTGAATTTCTGTTTCTGCCAAGTACATCTGGCATCGGGCATTGGCGCAAGGCGTGGGCACTCGGTTTTTCCGGCTGCCCACTGCCCACTGCCCGCTGCCCACTTGAAGACTGACTATCCATGGCAAGATATACAGATCCCGTTTGCAAACGCTGCCGCCGCGAGCAGATGAAGCTGTACCTCAAGGGCAGCCGCTGCTACAGCCCGAAGTGCCCGATCGATCGCGAAATGCCGCCCCCGGGCATGCATGGCCATCGCAAGGGCAAACTCTCCGAGTACGGCATCCGTCTGCGCGAGAAGCAGAAGCTCAAGTTCTTCTACGGTGTGCTGGAGCGCCAGTTCCGCCGTTACTTCGAGCTGGCCGCTCGTTCACCGGAGAACACCGGCGAGCAGCTGCTGACGATCCTCGAACGTCGGCTCGATAACGTCATTCATCGGCTCGGCTTTGCTTCGTCGCGGGCAGCCGCCAGGCAGCTCGTGGCGCACGGCCACATTCTGCTCAACGGCTACAAGTGCTCGATCCCCAGCCTGCTTGTGAAGCCGAACGACAACATCAAGGTGAAGGCGAATGCCGGCAGCCAGCAGCTGGTTAAGCTGGTGCTGCAGGAAACGCACAAGGAACCAGTGCCTGACTTCCTGGAAGTCATTCCCGGGGAGAGTCCCGAAGGACGGATGTCGCGCATGCCGTCGCGCGGCGACGTCGACCCGCGAATCTCGGACATTCGCGAGCAACTGATCATCGAAATCGCGGCACGCTGAACAGTGTGCGGTTGGCAGTGGGCAGTGGGCCGCCGGAGGGAATCATTCCCGGCTGCCCACTGCCCACTGCGTACTTCCCACTGCTTAACCCGGGAGTGTGAGCATGCGGATCAAATGGCGTGGGCTGGAACTGCCGAGCCGGGTTTCGGCCGATCGGTCGACCCTCACCGATACGTACGGCAAGTTCGTTGCCGAGCCGTTCGAACGCGGTCTTGGTATGACCATTGGCAACAGCCTGCGGCGCGTGCTGCTGTCGAGCCTTGAAGGCTCGGCCGTTACCCATGTGCGCATCAAGGGTGTTCAGCACGAGATCACCACGATCCCGGGCGTCGTCGAAGACGTGACCGACATCATCCTGAACATTAAGAGCCTGGTCGTCAAGAACGTCAGCGAAGTCACGAAGACGATCAATATCGTCCGTCACGAGAAGGGCGTCGTCAAGGCGGCCGATATCCAGCACGACGACTCGATCCAGATCATCAACCCCGAGCACATCATCGCCACCCTGACGGATGATGTCCCGTTCGAAGTTGAGATGACGATCGAGAACGGCCGCGGCTATCGTTCAGCCGATGAAGCCATGGCCCGCGAGCGTGCGATCGGTGATATCCCGGTCGACGCCAGCTTCTCGCCTGTTGTGCGCGTCAAGCACGAGATCGAAGAGACCCGCGTCGGCCAGCGCACCAACTACGACCGCTTGGTTCTCGAAGTCTGGACCAACGGCACGGTGACCCCGCAGATGGCGGTGGTTGAGGCGGCCAAGATCCTGCGCAAGCACTTGAACCCGTTCGTGCAGTACACCGAGCCGGGCTCGGAAATGCCGATCGACGACAAGCTCGAGATCGGCAGCTCGCCGCGTGACTCGGTCGATACGGAACTTGAACGCAAGCTGAACATGAGCCTGGCGGAACTTGAACTGTCCGTGCGGGCGACCAACTGTCTGGAATCCGAAGGTATCACTTCGGTTCGCGATCTGGTGATCCGCTCGGAAGACGAGCTGCTGGAAGTGCGCAACTTCGGTGAGACGACTCTCCGCGAAGTGAAGAGCAAGCTGACCGAGCGGGGCCTGACCCTGGGAATGAAGCTCCCGGCCGGCATCCGCCGCTAACGAACGAACAGGATACGCCGGCCCGCGCGGGTCGGCGATCAGTGGGAACGGACTACTGCC
>JBBQII010000351.1:0-5071 GCA_038324795.1 Gemmatales bacterium | reverse complement strand
GGATATCTGCACTTCGTCTGCCGGCAGGTTGATCTGGCCGTGATTGAGGTCGGCCTGGGCGGGCGTCTCGATTCAACGAACGTCTGTACACCGCTGGTGTCGGTCATCACCAATATCAGTTTCGACCATATGCAACTGCTGGGCAACACGCTGGCACTGATCGCGCGCGAAAAGGCCGGGATCATCAAACCGGGCCGACCGGTGATCTCCACGGCCGAGGCACCCGAGGCGACGGCCGTCATCGAACGCGTCGCGGCCGAGCGACGGGCGCCGCTGCAGATGCTCGGCCGCGATTTCCGCTTCGATTACCGCGACGGCGAACTGCGGGCGGTGACGCGTATGGCCGAGTACCCGTGGCTGAAACTGGGCCTGGCCGGGCATCATCAGGCGGCAAATGCGGCGGGCGCGATCGTCGTCGTCGAACAGCTTCGCGCACTGGGTTTGACGATCAACGATGCCGCCCTCGCGTCGGGTCTGGCGAACGTGCGCTGGCCCGCGCGCATGGAGTTGGTGGGCAGCGAACCGTTGATCATTCTGGATTGCGCCCACAACGTGGCGTCCGCCGGGACACTGATCGTTACCCTGCGAGAGTCGTTCCCGGTCACGGGTCGGCGCATCGCGGTGCTGGCGTTCTCGAACGACAAGCAAGTGGCCGAGATGCTTCAGGTGCTGGGCCCGGCGTTCGATTTCTTCCACCTGACGCGCTACACCAACAGTGGACGTGCCCTGCCACCCGCACAATTGGCGGAACTGCTGCGGGCCGCGCATCCGGGAGCGTTGTTCACGGTTCACGAATCGCCCGCCGATGCGCTGCACGCGGCCCGCGCCTCGGCCAGGGCCGATGACCTGATCGCGATCAGCGGGTCCGTCTTTCTGGCAGGCGAGTTGCGACCGCTGCTGGTGGCTTCCTGACGGTTGCGCCCGAGTTGCAGACTTCAACAGTCAATGCAGTCTGTCACCGACGATCGATCTGCCTCGCCAACGAAGCGGGGCGCGGTTACGTTGGTACATATGGAACGTAGCGCCTCTGCACAGGAAGGTGTCCGATGAAGCATGTCGTCATACTCCCGCTTGTCGTCATCGTCGCGTTCACCGCGACGATTCATGCACAGAACAAGCCCGAAGACCTGTTGAACAGGACCAGGGCCGACCAGGCGATCATGACGCAGCGGCTGGAAGCGAAGCTGCGCGAAGCGGTCGAGGACGCTCGCCGTCTGCAGGCTGCATCTCCGGTGCGGGCGACCAACGCGCTGAAGTCGGCGCTTACCCAATTGGAAGATCCGCTGATTCCCGTCGGCTTCCGCACCGAGTGGACGGCCAAGCTGAACACGCAGATCCGCCTGCTGTCGACCGGCAACAAGATCCAGACGGCCGAGCAGATGAACCCGGACAAGAAGCAACTCCGTGAGGCGGACATTCGCCGGGCGAAGGCCGCGCAGGAAGAGTACACCGAAGTCAAACGCGGCGTGGACACGATTGCCGCACTGTTAAAGGTCGGCAATACCCCGCAGGCCCAGAAGGAAGCCGAGGCACTGATCAAGCGCTACCCCGACAACCCGGCCGCGCTGGTGCTGACCGACAACCTGTCGTTCGAGCGGAAACTGGCCGACGCGCGGTTCCTCGTCGAGCAGCAGAAACAGGGTTACCTGGTGGCCATGCGCAGCATCGACAAGTCGGCCATTCCGATCAAGGACGATGTCGAATTCGATAAGGAACGCTGGATCGAGATCACGCAGAAGCGCAACAAGCCGACGCTGACGAAGAAGGAAGAGGCACTGCTGCGCTCGCTCGATACGCCGATCACCATCGGCTACAAGAACGCCCCGTTCGAGGAAGTGATGAAGTACCTGTCCGACAAGGCGGGGCAGAACATTCTGATCGACAAGAACGCGCTGACAGGGGCGATGATCGAATCGAACACGCCCGTGAACGTGACACTCAACGGCGTCGCACTGAAGACCGCCCTTCGCAAAGTGCTGCAGGATCACGGGCTGACCTACATCATCCGTGATGAGACGATCCAGGTGGTGACACTGGAAACAGCCCGCAACACGCTGGTGACGCGCGTTTACTACCTGGGTGACCTCATCCGCGGCGTCGGCGCGATCGGCGGCGCGGCCGCGCTCGAGTTCGGCCCGGAAGTCGACATGCTGCAGACGCAGGACAACGCCCAACGCATCACGGACATGATCCGCACCATCGACCCCGACAGCTGGAAAGACCGGGGCGGCCCGGGGTCGATCACCTTCAACCTGCCGAGCATGTCGATCATCGTACGGCAGACGGCCGAGGTGCATGCGCGCCTGGGCAGCTCGCTCGGGCGGTGACAGTGGCGGACGGGTGTGGTAGATTGACCAAAGTAGTGCACGCGTTTCGCGTGCTCTACGGGCCGATGCTGTAAACGAGGTGCACCATGACAGAAGTAATGGAACGACTCGGGATCCACAAGATGCCGCGACAGAATCGCCTCGAGTTGGCGCACGCCATCCTGGCAACCGTGGAAGCGGAACCGCCTGCCTTGAGCGACGAACTGATTGCCGAGATTCGGCAAAGAGTGGCAGAGGCGGAAGCGGATCCGGACGGTTGGATGACTTGGGAAGACGCGAAAGCTTCTCTCGACGCGAAGTACCCCGACCTATGAACTTCACACTTCGAGTGCGTCGACGCGTCAATCGCGATATCGAACAGATTTGCGAATGGTACGACAGTCGGCGAACAGGGTATGGCGAATCGTTCAAGGCTGCCTTGTACCGGTTCATGGATCAGCTTTAATCGGACCCGTATCAGTTCGGGGAAGTGATCGATGAAGTAAGGCAAGCAACTCTCACCGACTTCCCGTACGCCGTCTACTACAAGATAGTTGCTGAAACTATTTCCGTGTTCGCCATCGTGCATACCTCCCGCGACCCCTCAACCTGGCGGTCACGAACCTGATCGTGGCATCTGGATTAGCCTCCCACCATGAGCCAATACTTCCCCACCACCGCCGAATGCGGCCATCATGTCATCTTCGGCAATGTCGCGCTGACGACATATGCCGGGAACCAGATGCAGATTTCCGTCGTTGACCTTCCCGAGGGCAGCGTTGTCGACTGGCACCAGCATCCCAATGAACAGATGGGCATGCTCGTTCTGGGTCGCGCGGTCTTCCATGTCGGCGACGAGGTGAAGGAACTGCAGGCTGGCGACATCTACTTCATCCCCGGGAACGTTCCGCACAAGGTCGTTGCCGTCGGCGGGCCCGGCCGGGCAGTTGACTTCTTCTACCCGATCCGGGATGAGTACCGCTAATCGCTCCAGCTCTTTGCACCCCGCGAAATCTCGGCTATACTCGATCTGCTCCCCGATTGGGGGGATTCGTTATCTTTCTATTCTGTCGATCGAGGTGAATCATGAGTGTCGAACCGCAGGGGGAACTCGTCCCCATCGGAGGGGGGGATTCCATCCCCCTGGCGCAGCCGGTCCTGACCATCGGCCGTCGCGAGTCGTGTGATGTCTGCCTGCAGTTTCCGAACATCTCGGGGCTGCACTGTGAACTGTCGTTCCGCAACGGTTACTGGTTCGTGCGCGACATGGGCAGCAGCAACGGCATCAAGGTCAACAGCATGCGGACGCTGCAGCGGCCGCTGCGGCCGGGCGACGAGTTGGCCATCGCCAACCGGAAGTTCACGATTTCGTACAACATTTCGAAGAGCGGTGAAGCAGGCCTGGAATCGATCCTCGACGAGGCGGAAGAACTCCGCGGCAGGTCGTTGATGGAGAAAGCCGGCCTGGCAAAACCCAATCGCCGGGCCGACGATTGAGTTCCACGTGCAGGTTCACGAGCGGGCAGATCAATCCGAGCCGGAAGCGTCAGCGACGGTACTGTCGTTGATGTTTCCGGCTCGAACTTCTCATGCAGGAACGAACGCAGATGACGCAGGGCAAGTTGGCAGGTCAGGTCGCGCTGGTCACGGGGGCATCCTCGGGGATCGGCCGGGCGACGGCCGTGAAGTTCGCGCGGGAAGGGGCCGATGTGGCCCTCAACTACCTGACGATGGCCGAAGGGGCCGAGGATGCGGCCGCCCAGATCCGGGCATTGGGGCGCAAGGCCCTGCTGCTGAAGGTCGACATCACCGACCAGGCCGCCGTGGAAGCGATGGTCGCCCGCACGGTCACCGAGTTGGGCCGGCTCGACATCTTCGTTTCCTCCGCCGTTTACAGCGATCGCGAAGCGTTCACCACCGCGAACATGGTTGGCTTCAAGAAGACGATCGACGTCTCGATGTGGGGGGCGTACTATGCTCTTCGCGCCAGCGCCAACGTCATGATCGGGCAGGGCAACGGCGGGGCGGTCGTCATCGTCAGTTCGCCGCACGCGGAGATCGCGTTCCCCAACAGCATGGCCTACAACATGGCCAAGGCGGCCATCGACCAGATGGCGCGCTCCGCCGCCCTGGAACTGCTGCCGCACAAGATCAAGGTGAACATCCTCTACCCCGGCTGGACCGACACGCCCGGCGAGCGCAAGTTCTTCACTGAAGAAGCGCTGCTGGAAGCCAGCAAAGGCACGCCGATGGGCCGACTGGCGAAGCCCGAAGAGGTCGCCCACGGCGTCTTCTTCCTCGTCGACCCCGATACGCAGTACATGACCGGCAGCACATTGAACATGGACGGCGGCCTGGCCCTCCCCTGGTGGTCACGCCGCGGCACGGGAGATTTCTGATCTGCACATTCCACTCCTTAACATCCTCAGCGAGCACCAGGGGATTCACTTCTCATTACCCACGTCGGCTGATACTCTAATACCCGTCCCCACCTCGAACGACTGGACGCACCCCCATGCTCGCACAGTCTATTTCCTGCCCGTCGTGTCAGGCCGTGCTCAAGCTGCCGGAGAAATTTCCTCCGGGCGCGAAGCCACGCTGTCCGAAGTGCAGCAAGCCGATTGCGCTTTCGCCCTCTCCGCACGAGATGGTGACGCAATCGCCCGTCGTCGGCGAAGGCTCGAGTTACGAATCCACCGATGTACCGTCGGCCGACCCTGTCCACGAGTTCTCGTACCTCGAAGCTCCAAAAGCTCCGGGGGAAC
>JBBQII010000350.1:0-5082 GCA_038324795.1 Gemmatales bacterium | reverse complement strand
TGCTGTGGATTCCCACGATCGTCTACTGGCCGGTGCTGACCGACTTCCAGAGTGTTTCGTTCGATTGGAAGAACACGTCCAAAAGCATACCCGTGCTGATTGCCGCGGGCACCTGTGCCGTGCTGTTCCTGGTGAACATCCTGCCGCTGGGGGCATGGTTTCGCTTCATTCTGCTGATTGCGTTGGCGCTCGGGCCGGCGGGGGTCTACATCTGGCTTTACGATCTGCATGTCGTGCCCGGCTTCGTGAATATCCCGGCGGACGGCAAGGCAATGCTGATCGGTGTGCAGGTCGGCGTGCTGCTGGCGGCGTTCGTCTGCCTGTTCCTGCTGCCGTTCGCAATCCTGCGGTTGACGGGTGAAGATTTCGACGTGGCCGTCAGCGCCGTCGGCTGGCTGCAGTTCGCCATTGCCGCGGTGTTCGTCGGCGTTCACCTTTCGCGCACGCATGCGGAAGGCGTCTTCCAGCCGGTGCATCTGGTGACCGGTATCGACCCCCGACCGCTGGCGGTCTCGTACCTGGGCGTGTTCCTGGCGGGCGGCATGTTCCTGTCGCTGGGCCTGTTCATCAGCAGCCTCGTGAAAAGCCAGATGGTCGCGGCCCTGGTGTCCCTGATCTGCAGTTTGTTCTTCATCGTCGGCGGGTTCTGGCGACCGGAGCTGGACCCGTCTGATCTGACATACCGGGTCATCAACTACGTCAGTGTGCCGTTGCACTTCAGCCACGATTTCACGCGAGGCATCCTGAATACCAGCCACCTTGTGCTCTACGTCAGCCTGACCGTGCTGTTCCTGTTCCTGACGGTGCGCAGCCTTGAAACCCGGCGTTGGAAATAGGGAAGACCCATGAAAGCCGACACACGACACCGCATGACCATGGGCACCCGCGTTCGCTTCCTGCTGCGCCTGCTCGGCGCCACGGGGCTGCTGATCGCGCTGGCGGCGGGGCTGTTCCTTGCTTCGTCGTTGGGCAGCGTCACCGTTGATGATGCCACCCATGTCTACAAGAACGCCATCGACGGCACGGCCGGACAGACCGCGCGCATCATTGCGTTCGCACTGGCCGGCGGGCTGGCGCTGATCGCGCTGCTGCTGGTCGTCGAAATGCTCGGCATGCTCAGCAGCGGCGCACGCGGCCGGGGCGTGACCGGGGCCAATTCGTTCGTGCAAATCGTGCTGGCGGTTGGCATCGTGGCCGGGCTCAACGTCTTCGCGTTCAACCATTCCGTCGATGTCGATCTGACGCGTGCGAAGCAGTTCACGTTGCCGGCTGAAGTTGTCAGCGAATTGCAGAAGCTCAAGAGCGAGACCACCATCGTCGTGCTGCAGCAGCATAAGACCTTCGGTCAACTGTCCGCCAAGCCCGATCGCTTCGACTACGCGGCCGAGCGCAAGGTCGTCGAGAAGGTGATTGATCTCGTCGACGTCTTCCGCCGTTTCGGGCCGCAGTTTCGCGTCGTGGTGCTGGATGTGGAAGAAGATGGCTACGACGCCAAGCTGGCGGAACTGGTCAAGAACTACAAGAACCTGGGCGATGCGGTGAAGACCGCGCCGGAGAACAGCATCTTCTTCCTCTCCGAGGGACGGGTCCAGCGGATGAGCTTCAACGAGTTCTACCAGCTCGACAAGTCGCGTTCGAAGCAGGAAGGCAACAACCTGGTCCTGCAACCGCAGGGGATCACGGCGTTCGTGCGGAACATCGTGGCCGTGCAGCAGAAGCGGCCGCGCGTCGCCCTGGCGGTGATGCACGAATGGCTGGCAACCGAGGTGACGCAGGGTCAGGAGCAGTACAGCCAGGCTGGCCTGCGGCAATCGCTGACCGAGTACGGCTTCGACGTGGTCGACCTTGTGCTGAAGGCCAACCACCGCGGCGAAGACCTTGAGGGCGACCCGGCCGCACTCAGCCTCGAAGAGAACAAACTGAAGTCGGCCGAGGAAGACCTGCAGGGGGCCGAGCGCCGGGTGACTAACTCCGAGACGCAAGTGAAGCGCCTGCAGACGTTGAAGACGCGTGCGGAAGAAGTGAAGGACAAACCGCTGGCTGCGCGCGGGGCGGTCTATCGCGATATGTCACGCGATGTCGTCGGCCGTCAGATCGCCGGCGACCTGGATGAAGAGGATGAGAAATACTTCCTGCGCCTGCTGGCCCGGCGTGTCGACATCGCCGAGCGCGAACTGGTCGAGAACACTACCCAGCGCGACAAGTATGCCCGGGAAGTGGCCACGATCCGCAAGCAGGAACGCGCGATCGAGGATATGTTCGTCACCGATGTGAAGGCGAAACTGACCCGGTTGCTCAACGAATGCGACCTGCTGATCATCCCGCGCATGACGATCATCAACGCCACCATCGGCTTCACGCTGCCGGCGAAGTTGCACGACATGGCCGCGATCCAGGCGGAAGTGATCAAGGACTTCATGAAGCAGGGCAAGCCTGTGCTGGTCTGCGCGGGGCCGACGAACGAACCGGGGCAGACCGCCCGGCCGGAATCACCCGACGAGTTGGAGAAACTGCTGCTCGAACGCGGCATCGAACTGGGCGGGCAGACGATCCTGTTCGATTCGGAATCGAGCGCGTTTCGCGCCCAGCTGGCTGGCAAGTCGTTCGGCGGGGCAGTGATCCCGCCGCTGAGTTTCGAGCCGCTCGAACTGCCGCCGGGCAAGGTGATCAACCCGCTGGGGGCCGTCATGCTCGCGGCCATGCACAGCATTGACGAGAAGTTGAAGATCACGCCGCGAGCCCTGCGCCCGGTCTACGTGACGCGCGAACAGCAGAACCGCATGCCCTACCTGGCGGAGTTCGTCTGGAGCGCGGCCGAGTCGTGGAACGAAAGTCGGCCGTTCTTTCAGTCAGTACGCGCCGTTGGGCCGGACGGTCGGCCGGTGCGTGCCTTCTACATCCCGCAGTTCGACCCGATCTCGCTTGACGACACGGAGAAGAACGCCCGCGATCAGGAACGCCGCGGGCCGTTCCCGGTCGGGGTGGCATTTGAGGACTACACGCCGAGGGCGTGGGATGGCGACGCCGCCATCCGCTCCCGCAGTCGAATTGCGGTGATCGGCCAGGGGGGCATCTTCTCCGGCAAGACGCTGGAACCCGCGACCGAGCGCCTGTTGCTCAACACCTGCAACTGGCTGACCTCCCGCGACGACCGCCTGACCAACACCACACAGCCGACGTGGAAGTTTCCGCGTGTCACCATGAGCGACGCCGCGAAACAACGCTGGCACTGGGGTACATTCATCGGTCTGCCCGCTCTCTTCATCTGGATGGGCCTGGTGGTACTGATGATCCGCCGCGTCCGGTAGGGTTTTGCAGGGCGGGTGAACGCTTTGCAACACCCGCCATCGGACTTGTAGGGTGGGTGGAGGCTCTGGCGGAACCCACCATCGGACTATAGCGGGTTTTGCAAAGCCTTCACTCACCCGACAAGACATGGTCGACCTTCGATTGACCGAAACTGATTGGCACGCTCGTCGCAACGCGCACCTCAGTCGCCTTCTCCCCTTCGCCGAAGAACGCACCCAGCGCATGGCGAAGGGGGCAGCGCACCCCGTCCGCGATTTCCTCTTCGACTACTACTCGTACCGGCCCGCCGAACTGCTTCGATGGTCGCCCGGGGCCGATGTGCTGCTCGAAGAAGCGAAACCCTGCGACATCGCCTGGAAAGAGTTCATCGCAACTGACGATGGATTGATCCTTCCCGCATCATCGTTCCCGGAACACCGCCGGGCCTTCCTGACCTGGGCGATCAACTACTTCGAAGCGATTCGCGACCGCGCCCCTTCCTTCCACTGTTTCGGCCTGCACGAGTGGGCGATGGTGTACCGTGCCCCCGAGGTTCGGCATGCCCGCACGCCGTTGCGGCTGTTGCCGAGTGAGATCGCCGCAGTAGTCGAGCGTGAAGGCGTGCGATGCACCCACTACGATGCGTTCCGTTTCTTCACACGGGAAGCGATACCGCTCAATCGGCTGTCGCTCACTCGGCAGGACACGGCCGAGCACGATCAGAAAGGCTGTCTGCACGTCGCGATGGACCTGTACCGCTACGCGCACAAGATCTCGCCGTGGTGCAGCGGCGAGTTGATCGCGGACACGTTTGAACTGGCCTGGGATGCGCGAGCCATCGACATGCGGGCCAGTCCCTACGACCTGCGTGAGCACGGCTATGAGCCGATCGAGATCGAAACACGCGATGGCCGGGAGCAGTATGTGGAACTGCAGCGCGACTTGTCACGTCGGGGGGAGCCGTTGCGGGAGCGGTTGATCGGGGAGTATCAGCAGTTGGCGAATATTAACTGGTGTAATCTTCATGAATGAACTACGAGTTGAGTTCAGTACACTGCAAGGGATTCGTGGAACGCCGGTGACTTATGCGAACTTCACCTTTATGCCGGCGGTGGTCGATTTGTCCGGTAACGGATTCTCGATTGACTTCGAGCTTCGTGACTTTGTTGGCAAGCAGCCCCTCTCCCATCCTTTCTCATCCGATCGAACACTATTACGACGCTGCTTGAGTACGCGCCCGATTGCCGTCTGTATTCAACTTTACTCCGGAACAGTCGGAAGCTGAAAAATCGCTGCTGCAAGTCGGATTCGTGACTGTGTCGACGGGAAGTGCCGTTGCGTGGCCGTTCATCTATGCCGACTTCTACGGGCGGACGGGGATCATGTTCAGCCCGGACGGCCCCGAGCGAGAAACTCAATCAGAAATCGCTGCCGCATTCTGGTCTCTTCTCCTTCAAGCTCCTGATGACATCACAGATTTCAAGGCGGGAGTCTATCATCCTGGTGCCAGCATCTGGATGCATTTCGGTTGTAAGAACGGTAAGCGCCCGGCCACCGGACGTACCACCCATTCCCGCCCCCGGGCATGGCCGGCTTACGTCGCGGGGTGCGTCTTCGCCCATGCGGCCGGTAGCAGGTCGCTCAGATCGGCGTTGGGGGCACGGGTCGGGATTTCCGTCAGCAGGTCCTTGACGTACTCCCACGGGTTGACGTGATGTTGCTTCGCGCTGGCGGCGAGGCTCAACAGCACGGCGGCTCGCGCGAGGCCGCCGTCGCCGCCGATGTGCAGCCAAT
>JBBQII010000349.1:0-5091 GCA_038324795.1 Gemmatales bacterium | reverse complement strand
CGATGAACGATCTGACCGATCGGCTTGATCTGCTCAAGCAACTCGATGGCTTCAACCGCGTGGCCGACACGACCGGCGGGATGGACGCGATCGATGCCTACAACCGCATGGCGATCGACGTACTCCGCAGCGACCGCGTCCGAAAAGCCCTCGACTTGTCGCTTGAAAGCAACCGCACACTGCAGGCGTACGACACCGAGCATTTCCGCAACTGGAACGCGGATGAGAACTCGAAGTTCCTGCGCAACGGTCCGTCCATCGGCTTTTCGCTGGGCCGGCAGATGCTGCTCGCCCGCCGGCTCGCGGAATCGGGCTGCGGGTTCGTCACGGTGGTCAGCAGCAACTGGGACTTCCACGCCCGCAAGAACATCCCGAACATGCCCGAAGGGATGAGCGCGTTCGGCCCGCCGGTCGATCACGCGGTCTCGGCATTCCTCGAAGACATCGAACAGCGCGGCCTCAGCGACAAGATCCTGCTGGTCGTCAACGGCGAGTTCGGGCGCTCCGGGCTCGACAAGAACGCGGGCCGGCATCATCACCCGAAGATCTGCCCGCTGGTGTTCGCCGGCGGCGGCCTGAAGCATGGTCAGGTGATCGGTCGTTCAAATGCGCGCGGCAGCGAGCCGGACAGCGACCCTTATGTCATCGACGACCTGCACGCGACGATTCTGAACACGATGATGGACGTCAGCCAACTGCGCCTGGACGATTCGATCCCGCCGAAACTTGTCGACCGCGCCCAGCGCGGCCGGGTGATCTCGGAACTGTTTTGAACTGATTGGTGATTCTCAACTCGCGTGGCTGCCGTACAACATCTGTCGGCCCGTCCCCTCCACACGAGAACGCTCATGAGCGATCAATTCTATATCGGCGTCGACCTCGGCGGGACCAAGATCCTCGCCGGGATCTTCGATGCCGGCTTCAAACTGCTGACCAAGTGCAAGCTGCCGACGCTGTCGTCCGAAGGCGGTGAAGCGGTGTTCGGCCGCATCGTGCAGGCGGTCGATCAGATTATCAACGACTCGAAAGTTCCCCGCGAAAAGATCGTCGGCATGGGCCTGGCGATCCCCGGGCAGATCGTGCCGGGGCAGCGGGTCGTCCGCTACGCGCCGAATCTCGCCTGGCGGGACTTCGATCTCACCACACTGATCCCGAAGGCGTGGACCTGGCAGGTGTTCATCGAAAACGATGTTCGCATGGGCACCTACGGCGAGTGGTCGCTGGGGGCCGCCAAGGGGGCGAAACATGTCTTCGGCGTCTTCTGCGGCACGGGGGTCGGCGGCGGGCTGATCCTCGACAACAAGCTGTACAACGGCTTCAACGGCCATGCCGGTGAGATTGGTCACATCGTCATTCAATGGCGGCGCGGCACGTCGCTGGAAGACATTGCCGGCCGGCGTTCGATGATGGGGCGGGTCAAGGAACTGCTTGACGATTCGCCCAAACGTACCCGCAAAGAGTGGAAAGGCATCGACCTGGCGGCCGTGAAGAGTTCACACCTGGCAGAGTATTACCAGAAAGACGAACCGATTGCCGTGCAGGTGATCGACGAGGCGGCACGCGCGATGGGGGCCGGCATCGGTAGCGTGGTGAACCTGCTGAGCCCGGAAGTCGTTGTGATCGGCGGCGGCGTGGCCGGAGCGCTGGGCGAGAGTTTCCGCGAACGCATCTGGGAGATCGCGCTGCGGTACACACTGCCGCGCGCTGCAGAGAACGTCCGCTGCGTGGCCGCGGCTCTCGAAGACAACTCGGGCATTTTCGGCGCGGCGGCGTTCGCCCACGATCGAATCAACGACAAGAAGTGACCCATGAATCCCGACTGGCAATTCCGTTACGACGAAGCGCTGCTGGCCGTGCGCGAGGCCGGGAAGGTCGCCCTGCGCTACTTCGACACCGATCTCGTCATTGAGACCAAGGCCGACGCCAGCCCCGTGACGGTCGCCGACCGGGAAACCGAGCAATCGCTGCGCTCCCGGTTGCTGCAGAGCTTTCCCGATGACGGCTTTCTCGGCGAGGAGTTCGGCAAAGCTGCCGGCGCATCCGGTTATCGCTGGATCATCGACCCGATCGACGGTACGCGCAGCTTCATCCGCGGCATCCCGATGTGGGCAACGCTGGTCGGTCTGGAGTTTCAGGGCGAACTGATTGCCGGGTTCGCGTACAACCCTGCCCTCGAGCAGATGCACCATGCGCTGCGCGGCCAAGGGGCGTACCGCAACGATCGGCCCATCGCCGTCACGCGCACGTCGACACTCGACCGGGCGATGATCGCCTATTCCAGCCTCGACTACTTCAAGGACGAACGTCGGCCGCCCCTCGACCATCTGCTGAAGGCCAGCGACCGCTCGCGCGGCTACTGCGACTACTACGGCTTCATGCTGGTCGCCCAGGGCTCGGTCGATCTGATGATCGACCACGGTGTCCACATCTGGGACATTGCCGGGCTGAAGGTCATCGTCGAAGAAGCCGGCGGGAGTTTCAGCGACTGGTCGGGCGGCAGCGATCTGGAACGGCCGGATGTGCTCGCCAGCAATGGAACACTCCACGATGCCGCTTTGGCGATTCTCCGGCGATGAGAGCGAATCGGAGTTGAATTCGGACATTTGGGCATCGACAATACTATCACTTGGCGCTCGCGCCCCCGCCTTCCATCCTTTTCCTGGAGGTTCCTGCAAATGTTTCGAATTGGACTGTGCCTGCCTGTCCTGATGCTGGCTGTGGTTGCCAACGCGGCCGACCCGAAGTGGGCAACGCTCAAAGGCCAGGTGATCTGGGATGCGCCGGCCCCGGATCAGCCGAAGATTGTGGCAGGCGTCAACAAGGACGTGTGCGCGAAGGACCCCGCGCCGCTGGAAGAAGATTACATCATCAACAAAGGCAACAAGGGCCTGAAGAACGTCTTCGTCTGGATTCAACCGACCGGTGCTGAAAAAGGCGCGAAGTTCCCTGTAGCGAACATTTACCCGAACCTGTTGAAGCCGGCCAAGGATACCGCCGAGATCGATCAGCCATGCTGCCGGTTTATTCCGCACGTGCTGGCCGCGCGCGAAGGGCAGAAGATGCTGATCAAAAACAGCGCCCCGATCGCGCACAATGCGAAGTGGTCGTCGAAGGACAACGGCGAGATCAACCCGCTGCTCCCGGCCGGCGGCAAGTTTGAACTGCAGAAGCCCCTGGTGGCCGAGTCTGGCGAGATCTCGCTGAATTGCAGCCTTCACAGCTGGATGAAGGCCCACGTTCGCGTCTTCGATCATCCCTACTTCGCGATCACCGACGATGACGGCAACTTCGAGATCCCCGATGCCCCGGTCGGTGCCTACAGCATTTTTGTCCATCACCCGGCGACGGGCTGGCTCAACGGCAAGGCAGGCCGCACCGGCATCGCGCTGACGACCAAAGCCGGCGAGAACAAGCTTGAGACGTTCAAGATGAAGCAGCCGCCGGCCAACTGATTTTGAATTGAACCACGACGACGGCGAAAGGCACGAATGAGGATGGAGCGTTACTGCTCCGCCTTATTCGTGCCTTTCGCTGTTTTGACCGTTCAAACCGCCGCGGCGATCATCGGCGTGGCTACACGCGGCTGAATACGGGCGTCGCCCTTACGTTCCAGTCGATGCGCCAGGCCCGCCTTCACGAAGTCGCGGAACAGGGGATGTGCTTTCGTCGGCTTCGACTTGAACTCGGGGTGGCACTGCACCGCCAGGAACCACGGATGGTCGGGCAGTTCGATCACTTCCACCAGGCCACCGTCGGGACTTGTCCCGGAGACAATCATCCCGTGCTCGCGGAACACCTCGCGATAGGCGTTGTTGAACTCGTAGCGATGCCGGTGCCGTTCGGCAATCACGTCGGCCGCGTACGCGATGTGCGCTTTGCTGCCTGGCAGCAGTTTACAGTCGTAGCTGCCCAACCGCATGGTACCGCCCAACTGCGTCACCTGGCGCTGTTCGTCGAGCAGACAGACGACCGGGTCGGGCGACTGCTTGTTGAACTCGGTGGAGTTGGCATCGGGCAGATTGAGCACGTGCCGGGCAAACTCGATCGTCGCACACTGCAGGCCAAGGCAGATGCCGAAAAACGGCAGCTTGTGTTCACGCGCGAAGCGGATCGCTTCGATCTTGCCGTTGATGCCGCGCTTGTCGAACCCGCCGGGGACCAGCACGGCGTCCGCACCGCCCAGCGACTTGTCGGGCCCTTCCTGTTCGATCTTTTCCGCTTCAATCTTCTTGATGTGCACGCGCGACTTGTTGGCGATGCCGGCGTGAATCAACGACTCGTAGACCGACTTGTAGGCATCGTGGTGCTTCACGTATTTGCCGACGACGGCAACCGTCACTTCATACGTGGGTGCCTTGCAGACTTCCACCATCGCGCGCCAGTCAGCCATGTCGAGCGGCTTGGCGTTCGTCAGGTTGAACTTTTCGACGATCAGGTCATCGAGCTTGTTGTTCATCAGGCTCAACGGCACTTCGTAGACCGTCTGTTCCTTGTCCCGTTCTTCAATGACCGCCCGGCGTTCGACGTTGCAGAACAGTGCGATCTTTTCCGCTTCGTCCTTCGGCAGTTCCCGTTCGGTGCGGCAGATCAGCACACCGGGCTGGATGCCGATCTTGCGAAGTTCCATGACGCTGTGCTGCGTCGGCTTCGATTTCGATTCTCCCGCTGCTTTCAGGTACGGCACCAGTGTCAGGTGAATGTACATGCAGTTTTGCTTGCCGACATCGAGCGCGAACTGTCGGATGGCTTCAAAGTAAGGCAGGCCTTCGATGTCGCCGACGGTGCCGCCGATCTCGGTGATGCAAACATCGACATCCGGAGCGACCAGCTTGCGGATGCATGACTTGATCTCGTCCGTCACATGCGGGATGACCTGCACCGTTTTGCCGCGGTAGTCGCCCTTGCGTTCTTTCTCGATGACCGAGAGGTAGATTTTACCCGTGGTGAAGTTGCAGTCGCGATTGAGTGGTGCGTTGGTGAAGCGTTCGTAGTGGCCCAGGTCGAGATCGGTCTCGGCCCCGTCGTCGAGTACATAGACTTCGCCGTGCTGGTAGGGGCTCATCGTGCCCGGATCGACGTTGATGTAGGGGT
>JBBQII010000348.1:0-5092 GCA_038324795.1 Gemmatales bacterium | reverse complement strand
CCACGCTGCGACGCTTCGTCATTCGGTTGGCCGAATCGCTACCGGGCCGCGCCGCGCCGAATGCCCGGCTGCGGTTGTGCGCGTTGCGCATCCCGGCTTCGCGCAGATCGGTGCGGAGTTGCACTATTCGATGCTGGTGCTCATCGCCTGCGCAAGGCGGCTGATACAACTCCATCTGGTCCGTTGTGGTGTTATGCTCGGCCGCGAGAAACAGAGTGTCCGCCGGGATGACAAGCCCCCGATCCGCGATGAGGGAGCGAACCTGTTCATCGTTCAGAATCGCGGCGAGAATGCGGGCGTTGCCGCCGCCTTGGTTACCACCGCACGCGCCACAGTCCAGGGCGGAGGCGTAGGCGTTATTGTTGGTGCTGCCGCCATGCCCGCACAGGACAACAAGCGGCGCCAGATGCTCGGTCAGGCCCATCATGCGAAGCGCGGCTTCCCCCTGGTCGGCACGCCGGGAAAGTGGGATCGCATCCAGTTGCGGTTCCGTCTGTACCTGCGGCATCACTGCCGCACGTGTGGAATCAGCCAGACCGGACATCAACGAAGGAACGAACGTTTTCGCCAGCATCCGCAACCCCAGCCACGGACCGAGCATCTCGACCAGGGCGAATGGAGTCGTGCCGTTGTACTTGAGCCATTGGTAGAAGGACGCCGGCAATCGGAGCAGGGAACGTCCACGGTTGTGTCTCCTGACGCAGGCCGAGTCCGCGTTCACTGCATGCTCGCACACCTCGAGATCGGGCTTCAGCAGCACCGGACACGAGTCATGTGGTTGATCGTCGTCGAAGCCTTTCAATCGCACCGGCAGGCCGAAGAACCCGGCGAAGCCGAGCGTCTCGTAATTGCCTTGCCCCTCAATGGCCCGGCGAAACGGCTCGGAGCGGACGTCGATGCAGAAAACAAGCTGGGCCTCCGGCCGACTTCGCCGGGTCGATTCAATTGCCTTCGCCTGCGGAAGAAGCTGATTCAGCAGCGATTCGCGGTAGCGTTTCTCGGCGAGGGGCAACTCGGCGAGGTAAGCGGGATTCTTCACATCGCGTACTTCCGAACACGCCGCTGCGGGCCACAGGCAACAGGTCAGAACCAGACGCACCGCGACATAGTCAACCAGTGTTGCCGGTAGCTTTGCGCCCTCCGCGGTGTTTTGCCACTGCTCCTTCCATTTGAAGTGCCCCGCCCAGCCGGGCAGCGCCGCGAGCGATTGCCGTATGAACTCCTCACGATGATCCTGCGGGATGCGGAGTCGGTCGAGGCATTCCGCAATGGTGTCCTCCGGGCAATCGGGCAGGCACGCGAGAAGAGAATCGGCATGTTTGAAGCGGTTCAACCGATTGTCGTAAGCCGCGAGTTCGGCAAATGCCCGGTAAAAGCCAAGCTCCCGGTTCGGCATGGGGATCGTAGCCTGCCCTTCGTCCAGAAACACCGAGCACCACTTGATGAGTTCCCGGTTGACCGCCGCACGCTCCCCACTGTCGCCGCCATCGACATTCCGGTGACGTTCCGCTTCGAGCACGGCCTTCTCGAAAGACAGCGCTTCCAGGCCTTGAAGCGGGTTGACCGCGATGAACGTTTTCAGGGGCCAAACGGGGGAGACAACATCGGCCGCACTGGCGACGATCTCCTTGATCGTGCGTGTTTCCACCTGAGCGGGGCAGCCACCTTCGGTTAAGGTGTCAGCTTCGGTCTTCATGATTGGCTCCTTTCAATAGCGGTAACCGGTTCGGATGGCGGTGACAGTTCGCGGGTGCGGCTGGCTGCCGTTGAGGGCGGCCACATAGAGCCGCTTCCATGCGGCATGAGATTGAATCCTGGCCATGAAGTTCAGATTCATGGCGATCCAGACCATCAGGATGACGGCGAAACCGGTGCCGTAGACAACATCCAGCGGTTGCGATCGAGTGACATTCGACGATCCAAGTGCAATGTCGACAAAGCGAACGCTGAATCCGTACAGGCTCCCGGCAATCAGGCCGACAACAGGCATGGCGAAAAGTCGCAGCGGGTTGTTCGGCGTTTGCATCAGGCGCAATGCAAGCTGAGCGGCAGCCATGAATGCCAGCCCGGCCATCAGACAGCCGGTATCTCTCAGGTCGAAGCAGATGTCGCTGGTGAGCGTAAACGCGGCTGCTCCCGCGACGCCCGCCAGTGCGGCAGCGAAACATTGAAGTAGAGTTGGGCATCCGGCCGATACGATGCTGCGTTTTTCGCGAACAACGGAAGCAGCGCCCAGAAACAGGTAGGCTTTGAATAGTCCGTGCCAGCAAAGATGCGAGACGGCCGGCCCGAACAACCCGATGCCGCACTGCATCAGCATGAACCCCATCTGCCCCATTGTCGAGCAAGCCAGCATCCGTTTGACATCCGGTTGCAACAGCTTCCAGAACGTGCCGACCACCGCGGTGATCAGGCCGGCGATGAACAGAACGTGCAGCAGGAATGGTTGACTGAGATACAAGGGAGCAAAACGCACCAGGATGAACCCGCCGCCATTGACGAGCCCCGCATGCATCAGTGCCGAGACAGGGGTTGGCGAGTTGAGCGAGGACAACAGCCAGCGATGGAAAGGCCATGCAGCCGATTGGGTCATCGCCGCGAGCGCGACCAGAAACAGCCCGGAAAACGCCATTGTCGGCTCAACGGCCTGCGATGAATTGAGACCGTGAATCGAAGCGGTGCCCGCGCTCTGAGCCAGCAGCCAGAACCCGGCGACAAGCAGAAGAAAACCGATGGCGAACGCCTTCAGGGCGAGAAGGCCCGAGCTTCGGGCGGCGCCCCACTCGCTCTTGTGGATCATCAGTTTCACAAGAAGAAGGTTGCCGGCCGCCCAGCCCGCGAGCAACACGAGGAGATGGTCGGCGAAGACCATCAGCAGCACACACGCCCCAAGCAACATGACAGATCGTTGGTGCCGACGCAGATTTCGGTCGCCGGCCATGTAGCGGCTCGAAAAGGCGACTACATTGGCGATCACGAAGATGATCAATCCCGCCATGACGAACGAGAGGTTGTCCGGTCGGAAAAGGCCCGATTCTGAAAAACGAAACAACGGCATTTCGCCTCCTTGACGATGTTGGATGGGGCTACTTTACTCCGCTCACCTGCTTTAGTAAAATTGATTGTTCTCAACGGTACGATGATCTTTTCGAATAGGACGCCATGCCATTCTTTGTCGATACGCTGCAGCTCATGAGCTTTGTGGCCATTGTGGAGACCGGGACATTCAGCAAGGCCGCTGCAACGGTGAACCGGACCCAGTCGGCACTGAGCCTGCAAATGAAGAAGCTCGAAGAGCAACTCGGTTGCGCGCTGTTCGACCGAAGCGGCCGCAGGGTGGTGCTGACGCATCAGGGGGAGATTTTCCTGGGCTACGCGCGTCGCATGATCCAGCTTCAGTGGGAGGCGTACAGCCGCCTGCGCGAGCCCGACGTCGAGGGGGAGATCCGCTTCGGCACACCGGAGGATTTCGCGACGCACTATCTGCCCGAAGTGCTTGCCAGTTTTCGACAGCATCATCCGCGCGTTCAGTTGAAGGTGGCATGCGACCTGACACTCAACCTGATCGACGGTTTTCAGCGTGGCGATTACGATGTGATCCTGGTGAAACGGGACCCGCAACGGGTCAAAGGGGGCACGAAGGTTTGGCGCGAGCCGCTGATCTGGGCGGCCGGCAACGGCTATCGCTCCGATGAGCCGCTGTCGCTTGTACTTTCTCCGCAGCCTTGCATTTACCGTGCGCGGGCGCTGGCCGCCCTTGACCGGGCGAAACGGAGTTGGCGCATCAGCTATACCAGCCCGAGTCTCGCGGGAACACTCGCCGCTGTGAAGGCTGGCCTGGGAGTGACCGTCCTTCCGGCGAACATGGTCCCGTCAGGTGTGCATCCAGCCCGCGCGGAGTTGAAACTTCCCGAACTGGCGGATGCCGAAATCGCTTTGATGAAGAAAGACGAACTGTCCACAGCCGCCCTGGTGTTTGCCGACCACATCCTGCATTGCCTGGAGAACATAGAACCCTAGGCAGCCAGGCGATGTCGAATCGCTGGTTCAATTTGGGACAACACTCATTCCTTCGGCACATAGTTGAGCATGTAAAACGCCTGCGGATGCAGCAGTTTCTCACCGTCGGCGGTCGTTACGCCGCCGGCGGTCAGTTCGTGGATGTGGCCTTCTTTCATCCCGTTCACGTAAAGCCGAACGCTTTTGCCGTCTTTGGCCACTTCCACTTTGGTGACGGTCGGCTTACCCTCGTCCACCACCGGGCTACCATAGGCGGCCTGGTAGATGTAACAGTAGTCGATCATCTGGTACGACTCCGGCTTGCCGGCCGTCGCGGGGTCGACCGGTTTCGTGAACGTCAGTTCAAAACCGTCCGGCTTCGCGTGCATCTCGTGGATCTCGAACGGCAGCTTGCCGGTCCAGGCCAGTCGCTCGATCGCGAACGGCTTGGTACCGCGCGAGCCCCAGCCGCGGTTGGTTCCGCCGACAATCAGCGAGCCATCCTTGCCGAAGCGCACCGGCACATTGCCCGAGCCGAACCCTGAGCGGAACGGGAACACCGCCCCCTGCCAGCGATCGTTGACCTTCTCGAGGCAGACGCGCATGATGGTACTGTGTGTCTGGTCCGCGACGAACAACTGCTTTTCAAACGGGCCGAACTTGCCGCCCGATAGATCGACGTCCAGCCCGCTGGCGGATTGACCCATCTTGCCGTACGGGAAGATGATCGAGGGTGGCACGAGCTGCGGAATCTTCTTCGCTTCAGTCATGATCCGGCTGCCGCTGGTCGGCAGAGCCGGGGCATTGCCAAGGTACCTGGCGTCCGGCTCCTTGTACCATTTGAAGCCATCCGGATGCCCGACGAAGCCGCCGACGGTCAACTGCTTCAACCCGCATGATCCGTTCCAGGGGCCCTGATTGTCCGTGTAGAAGACGTTGCCTTCCGCATCGAAGCCGATGCCGCCGGGTGAGCGCACGCCGCTGGTGGTGGGTACCCATTTGCCTTCGGGCGTGATCTTGCCGCCCCAGCCGCGGTACTTGTTACTGCTGTTGAACGAACCGGTCAGGCAGAGCACGATCCAGATATTGCCGT
>JBBQII010000347.1:0-5101 GCA_038324795.1 Gemmatales bacterium | reverse complement strand
TCGTACATGCCACCGCCTGGGTGCGGGCCGGGGCGCAGGGTGTCGGCACCGGCTGGGTCGTCGATGCGAAGAAAAAGCTGCTGATTACCAACTTGCATGTCGTTGGCGAGCAGGACCGCGTCGAAGCCTTCTTCATCGACGATGTCGATGGCATGCCGATCAGCGAACGCGACCATTACTTGAAGAATCAGGCGTCGCTGCATGAACGCGGCCGAGCGGTTGGGGGAAAGGTGATCGCGCGCGAACCGAAGTGCGACCTGGCGCTGATCGAACTCACCGCATTGCCGCCGCGTGTGATCGCCTTGCCGCTTGCGGCGTTGCCGGCCGCCGTAGGCACTCACATCCATTTCGTCGGCCATCGCCACGACGCGGAAACACTGTGGAATCACGCTGAAGGCAGTATCCGCCAGACAGGGATCCTCGGCGATGGCTACTTCTGGCGAGGCAAGAAACTCGCGGTAAACGCCCGCTGCCTGATCGCGCAGTTGCCCATCGTGCCGGGCGAGAGTGGCGCGGCCGTCGTCAACGACGATGGTGAAGTCGTCGGCGTGCTGGCCGGGCTGCGCTCAGCACCGTCGAGCGCGATTGTCATTGATGCCAGCGAAGTGCGACAACTGCTGGCCATCGCGGAGCAAGCGGCGAAGGCAAAACCGAGCACTGTCGTCGAAACCCTTCTGAAAGCCACTGCCTGGGTGCGCCCGACGGCCACCGAAGGCCGGGCCGCCGGCTTCGCAATCGACGTGAAACACCGCCTGATGCTGACGACCGCAACTGCATCAGGAACACTTCCCTACGTGGACGTGATCTTCCCGAAAAGAACAAAGTCAGGTCCCGTCGTGGAAGCCACCGCGTACGGAGATGCCATCGGCCTGCGCAAGGACGGCCAACTGGTCCGCGGCTGGGTGCTGGCACGCGACGCTTCGCGCGATCTGGCCCTCGTTGAACTTGACACGCTGCCTGAAGGGACGGTCGCGATTCCGTTCGCGAAGCAGGAAGCAAAGCCGGGTGACACTGTGCACACGATGTCTCACTCGGGTGCCGTCGAACTGCTCTGGCTGTACGCCCGTGGCACCGTGCGACAGTCGGCCACGCTGGAAGTGAAGCCCGACATCAAGGCTCGCACGCTGCTGCTGCAATTGCCGCATCAGGGTGGCAGTTCCGGCGGGCCGGTCGTGAATGCGGCCGGCGAGTTGACGGGTATGCTGAGTGTCAGGGAGGCCGCGCAGGGGCAGATGGCGTATGCAGTCGGTGCCGGGGAAGTGAGCGCGTTCGTGAAGGAACATCGGCAACTTGTGGAGCCGATAGCCGCCGCGGATTACTTGGAACGCGCGAAGCGGCTCGGTCATCGCTACAAGGTGCTGGAAGACGGACATCGTAAGTTCCCGATGGACCCGATGTTGCTCGAGGAGTTGGTGGTACGAGGTGACGCGGAAGAAGAATGGGAGAAGGCGGCGGCCTATGCCCGCACACTCGTTAAACTTGTCCCCGATGCCACGCCCTATCTTTGCCTTGCGCTGACGGGTTCGAAAAACCCGGACGAACGGGAGTACGTGCGCAAGGAACTAACGGCAAAACCCGATCAGCCGTTGCTGTTGCTTGCTTACTCGCGTCAACTCGATTCGACCGAAGCGATGAAGCAACTCGACCGAGCCATCGAGTTGAGTCCCAACCTGCTCCCCGCATTAATTGAACGAGCCGCACGACGCATGAATTCGCACCGAGATCCCGAACGGTTACTTGCCGACGCGGTTCGTATCATCGAACTCGATCCGCTGAACGACGCCGGCTGGATGTTCCGACGTTCGGCCAATTTCCGTTTGGAGCAGCACAAGGCGTCGGTGGCGGCCGCGGAACGTCTCGTCGAGCTGTTTCCACTGAGCGGGTACCAGCATTCCCTTCTCGCGGCGGCGTTGCAGCGAGCGGGTGAAGAAACCCGCGCGATCGAGTCGCATATCTCTGCCCTGCGTTGCGGTAGCGATCGCCGGGGCACGATACGCCTGATCGAAGTACACGCCGAGGCATTGGCAAAGCTCTATCCCGATGATCCGGATCGGGCGAAGCAGTGGACCGCGAGAGCGCTGAAAGCCATTGAGAGCGTAAGTGTGCCGAAGAAGTGAATCGCGATGCAAGGAGAGACCCCCGACCTTCGGAAGCCTCAGGTCGGGGCTTGGGTGGAATGATCATTCACGCCCCGACCTGAGGCTTCCGAAGGTCGGGGATCATCCACCGATCGCGATGCATTTCTGCATCACACTCTTGCTTCACAAGAGAAAAAGTCTCAGAATAGAAGCGATAGATACTTCCAAACGAGGCACAGGATTCTACCGGCCGCGTCGGAAGGTTTGCAACGGAACCGTGATTCGTCAGGCGACTGACTGAAACCGGGCTTCCCGAGCAGGCCACCGAACGGTCTGTTTTTGTTTTCCGACCCGAGAACCACGCGATGAACGGCCCCGAACTGCTGCGGATTATCGACACCATGCACCGCGAGAAGGGGATCCAGAAGGAGACCATCTTCAGCGGCATCGAATCCGCACTGCAACTCGCCGCCCAGCGCAATGCCGGCGAAGAAGAAGACGTACTCGTTCACATCGACCGGATGAACGGCCAGATTATCGCACAGAAGGGCGATCAGCTCATCGATCCCGAATTGATGGGACGTATCGCCGCGCAGTCGGCCAAGCAGGTGATGATCCAGAAGATCCGCGAGGCGGAAAGCGACGGGGTCTACACCGAGTTTCATGCCCGCCAGGGCGAAATGGTGACCGGCACCGTACAGCGCGTCGACGCGGGCACCGCCATCGTCACGCTCAGCAAGGATGGCAAGAACGCCGCCACCACGATCGAGTCGCTTATGCCGCGCTCGGAGCAGATCCCGGGCGAATCGCCGCACGTAAACGACCGCGTCAAGGCGGTGGTGATGGACGTCCGCCGCAACGGCCATCGGGTCAAGATCGTGCTGTCGCGTTGTCACCCGGACTTTGTCCGATCGCTGTTCCACCAGGAAATCCCCGAGATCGCCGACCGAACGATTGAGATCAAGGCGGTCGCGCGTGAAGCGGGATACCGAAGTAAAGTTGCCGTCAGCTCGATCGACATGAAAGTCGACTGCGTCGGGGCATGCGTCGGCGTTCGCGGCAGCCGCATCAAGAACGTGATCGACGAACTAAACGGCGAGCGCATAGATATCGTTCGTTGGAACGATTCGATGCAGGTCATGATCCCCAACGCGCTGCAGCCGGCCGAGATCAGCGAAGTGATGCTGTACACGCGCCTGGGGCGTGCGGTCGTGCTGGTCGCGGAGGATCAACTGTCGCTTGCAATCGGCCGGCGCGGGCAGAACGTCCGGCTGGCGAGTAAGCTCGTCGGCTGGGACATCGAGATCATGACGCACGAAGAACTCGGCGAAAGCGTCGAGAAGGCCGAGCGCTGGTTCTCGGGGATGCCGTACTCTTCGGCCGAACTGGCGGAAATGCTCATTACGGAAGGGTATCTGTCGTTTACCGACATCACCTTCATCGAGCCGTTTGAACTGGCCGAGATGGCCGGCGTGACGGAAGAAGAAGCCGACGAGATGATCCTGTACGCCGAGGAAATGGCGGAGAAGATCGAACTCGAAGGCGAGCCCGAGATCGAAGCCGCCCAGGCAGCAGCCGCGGCGGAAGCGGAAGCCGCTGCTGCCGCAGCCGCCGCTGAAGGTGAACAGGTGGACGGGGAAGCCCCGGCCGAGCCGGAAGTCGTCGAGGAGCCGGCCAGTTTCGAGCAGTTGTTCGCCAGTGACGATGCTGCTCCGCCGGCTGAGCCGGAGCCGGAATCAGAACCCGCGGCCGAGGCACCGGCTGATCCGGAACCGGAATCTGACCCGGTGGCCGAGGCCCTTGCAGAGCCGGAACCGGCTGCCGAAGTGCCCGCAAACCCGGAAGAACCGGCAGGATCGACCTGATTTCGTCTGGACGACAGGTGTGCTGAACCTGTAGTCTGTAAGGAACGTGCTTCTTTTCGTTCTAGTCTTATCGGCCGGTAGGCGAGGGTAGTACCGACACCATGCTTGCGTGAACGGATCAGACCTACCATACGGTTCGCAGGCGTCGGCCTGCTGAATCCCCGCAACCCTCGCATTCCCGGCGCGGTGGAAGGATTGTCTTCCAATTCGTGCTGGGCCGGTTACAATAATTTTGAGGCCGCACCATCATTCCACCTTTTCGCCGGGATGGCGAAACGAGGCACGGGGATTGTCTCGGAGGAGTTCCGCTTGCAGCAGACGAAAGACAACAAAGACAAGGTCCGAGTCTTCGCCCTGGCGAGGTCGCTGGGCGTTGACAGCAAGACCATCATCGACATCTGCAAAGGGATGGGGTTCGACGTCAAGAGCCAGCTGGCCAGTCTCGAGCCGGAACAGGTCGATGCGCTGAAAGCACGTTTGGGCCGCGGCGGAAAGGCGGTCGCCGCGCCCGAGCCTCCCAAGCCGGTCAATGCTCCGATCCCCCAGAAGGAACGGAAGATCGTCAACTTGGCCAAGGCCAAGTCCGATGTGCGGCCTGAGAACGAGACACGACCGCCGGAAGCGCCGGTCGCCAACGAGCCGCCGCAATTTGACGAGCCGGTTGCCGAAGTCGTGGAGCCGATTGAGGTCCCCGTCGTCGAAGAACGGCCGATCGAGGCCGTCGCCACGCCGCCGGAACCGGTTGTTGAAGTCAAGGTTCCCGAACCGGTCGCGGTTGTTGCCGAGCCGGCTCCGCCGCCGATCAAGGCCCATGTGTCCCCCGTTGAGCCGCCACCGATCAAGGTGCCGGCCGATGCTCCACCCCCGATCAAGACCCCGGTCGCTGAAGCGCCGAAGCCGGCCGTCGTTCCGCCGATCGCTCCCCCAATTGCGCCGCCGCCGATTCAGCGCGCTGCGACCCCTACTCCCGCAACCGCGGCTCCCGCGATTCGTTCCCCACAGCAGCGGATGCTGAATTTGAATCAGCGGAGCCGGCAGTCCGACACTCGCCCTGTCAGTGCGCCGCCGCGGCAGCCTGCCGCACCGACCCAGACACAACAGTCGCCTCCCCCGATCCGCACGGCGGCTCCGCCGATTCAGGGCGGCGGCCGACCTGGC
>JBBQII010000346.1:0-5108 GCA_038324795.1 Gemmatales bacterium | reverse complement strand
CTGTGGCGGAACGAAGCACTTTCATCACTCGACGGATCGAGGCCGGAACGGAAAACCTGTACCGCGAAGCCCTGGAAATGATGGAGCGCGACGTCATCGTTCAGGTGCTGCAGCACACGAAAGGCAACCAGGTGCAAGCGTCACGCATCCTGGGAATCACGCGCGGCAGTCTGCGAACAAAGATCAAGGCGCTCAACATCTCGATCGGCAAGTCAGTCTGGTCGGACGACGACCACGATGATTGATCAGTGATCACCCCGAAGTCCGTCGCTTGCGGCCATCGCTGACTTTTTTTGCGGTCAGCGATCGAATTTTCCGCATCATTTCCCGCGGAACCTGCACCTCTCCCGCTGACAGGTCTCCTCTGGCATGCCATCTGCCTTGAGCTATTCGCAACGACGACCGACGGTCGATCGTGTCGAGAGCCGGGTGGTGGCAGCAGGGGGCGGCGGACGCTCCCTGTGAGGGTGGCCGCCACCCGGCTTTCGGCACGATTCGGCCCTCTCCTCACCGACGAATCACACGCTTGACTGTCCTGCCCCGCACTTCCGTGATCGGAGTCTGAAGATGTCCGCGACCGACTCAGCCAACTCGCCGGCCCAAGGCGATCCGAATCATGGCCACTGGCGTCCCGACATCATGGCCGGCTTCCTGGTATTTCTGATCGCCATGCCGCTCTGCTTGGCCATCGCTAAGGCGAGCTACTTCCCGCCGATCGCAGGAATCTGGACCGCGGTGATCGGCGGAATTGTTTGCACGCTCATCAGCAATGCCCAGATGACGATCAAAGGCCCCGCCGCGGGGTTGATCGTCATCGTCGCCGGTGCCGTGCAGGAATTTGGCAAAGAGTTCGGGGCAGGGCTGCCCGAGCACGAACAACTCATGATCGGCTATCGGCTGACGCTCGGTATCGGTGTGGTATCCGGTGTCATTCAGGTCCTGTTCGGTCTGTTCCGGATCGGCAAGCTCGGCGAGTTCTTTCCGCTCGCAGCGGTCCATGGGCTGTTGGCGTCGATCGGTATCATCATCATCGCCAAGCAGTTGTACCCGGTCTTCGGAATCGAAGCCCCGAAGGGTGGCCCGATCATGCTGCTAACTCAGTTCCCCGGCAGCCTGCCGAATCTGAATCCGGAGATTGCGATCATCGGCGCGGCCAGCCTTGTGATTCTGTTCGGCCTGCCGTGGGTGCCGTCCAAATTCTTTCGGCGAGTGCCCGGTCCGCTGGTCGTGCTGCTCATCGCCATCCCGTTGGGAATGCTTTTTGACCTGGAACATGAGCACCTGTATTTGTTCCCCAACGGCTTTTTCGACACGGAACACTACGACGTTTATGATGTCGGGCCCCGTTTTCTTGTGGACATGCCTGAAGTGATTTTCAATCCGTCGTCGGCCTTCGCACTGCCCGATTTCCGGGGCGTGTTCACGCAGACCGGTTTGATGTGCATCGTCATGTTCTCGCTGATCGGCAGCCTTGAATCGCTGCTGAGTGCCAAGGCCATCGAACTGATCGATCCCTATCGCCGCAAGACGGACTTCGATCGCGACCTCACGGCTGTTGGCGTTGCCAACGTCATCTCTTCCGCGGTTGGCGGTCTGCCGATGATCTCCGAGATTGTGCGCTCCCGCGCGAACATCGACAACGGTGCCCGGACCCGGTGGGCGAACTTCTTCCACGGCATGTTCCTGCTTGGCTTCGTGCTGCTGTTGCCGAACCTGATTCACCGGATTCCCAACGCGGCACTGGGCGCGATGCTGGTCTACACCGGTTTCCGCCTCGCATCGCCAAAGGAATTCATTAAAACATATCATGTCGGAAGGGCGCAATTGCTGATCTTCCTGACAACAATCGTCGTGACGCTTTCGACCGATCTTTTGATCGGCATCTTCTCGGGCGTGGGCCTGAAGTTCATTCTGCACTGGGTTTCCGGGGCGGAGTTCCGGCATACGTTCAAGCCCGCGATGGCGGACGAACGTGTCAGTTCTTCGCAGGTGCGCATTCGCGTCACGTCGGCGGCGGTCTTCAGCAACTGGTTGTCGCTGAAAGCGGCCATCGAGCGCGAATCGGCATCTTCGGAAGTGCTGCTCGATCTGTCGACATCGTGCCTTGTCGATCACACCGTGATGGAGAAGCTGCACGAACTCGAAATCGAGATGAAGGCTCGCGGCCGACGCCTGCTGGTGACGGGGCTTGAAGAACACGCGCCGGTGTCCCGCCACCCCCGCTCCACACGTCGCAAGCGCAAGAAGCGGCACCTGCAACCGACTCCCACGGAGTAGTTCCGGTTCCTGCGACGATTCCGGTTCGACATCACGTGGGACACGTCATCATGAGGCACGAGGGACACACCGGCGGCCACCCCGCCGGTTCCGCCGACGCGGCCATCGATCAAATCGAGCGCCTTCGCACTCTCATCGATCATGCCGCACATTTTCTGCCTGCCCAGGGGCCGATCACAGTCTTCATTCACCACAACACGCTGCATGCGTTCGAGCATTTGCCGTTTCACGACGCCGTCCTGCAGGGTGGCCGCATGTTCGGCTGTGAGCCGTACCTATCGGAAGACCGTTATCGGCAGGAACTTCACCGCGGGCGGATCCGGCTAGACGAACTGCTCGATGTCGTCCGCGGCGAACTGCCCGATCCGGGCGAGAAGCTGATCAACTCCACATCGATCCTTGACATGCGCTCGGCCATGCTGCAGTTCACGCTCCGCGAAGCGCCGACGGTTGAACTGCGCTGGTTCATGGCCGAGTCGGACGCGCTGCGGCATTTCCTGAGCGAAACGCCTGCCGGCGTGCGGTCCCGCCTCATCGCGGAGACACGCCACTGGGCGATGCGCGACTTGCGCCCCGCGGCCGAGGGCGCGCCACAGCGTGCGGAGTTTGATGTCCGCCATCTTTTTGAACGGTTCGGCACCGGCAACATCGAACAATGGGATGACGCCACCTGGGAAGCCTTCACACTGGAATCGCTGTGGCAGGCATGCCACGAAGGAATGGCAGCCATCCCGGCTGTGGTCGCACCGCGATCTTACGTTCGGCACCGCGATCTGATTGTCGCAGCCGGCGGCGATGATGCCGATGCACGGGTACACGACGCGATGATCCGCTTCGCGGCATCGTACGTCGATCAGGGGCTCGCGCAATGGCAGCTTCCCGAACGCGATCAGGGGATGTATCGCGCGTTCCTCGCAGTGTTCGCCAATGTCGAACACGAACCGGAAATCTGGAAGAAGGGCTTCGCCGCCGAACTGCGCCGGCTGCGTGATCAGCAGATCGCACCGTTGCAGTCGATTGCCGAGTCGCTGGCGGCGCTGGGCGTCCCCGACGATGAATGGGATGCGTACCTGACGGAAACGCTGCTGGCGCTGCCGGGTTGGGGCGGCATCATCCGCTTTCTGGAAGAGCGCGAAGACCGGGCCGTGCGCCGCATTCTGCCCGGCACTCTCTTTGATTTCCTGGCAATCCGGTTGCTGCTGGATCGCTGGTCGCTGCCGTTCAGCGCGCGTCGCTCTGTCGACGACAGTGGCCCGCTCGACAGACTGCGTGAACGCTTGCGGCCTTGCCTGCCCGCGATGGAAATGCCCAGCGTCGAGCAGCGCTGTTTCCCGATCTTTCAGTTGGCGCAGGTTCTTGGTTGGACGCCGTCGGAACTTAGCGGCCTGCCCCCGGCCCGCTGGCAGCGCCTCGTAGCCGCGATCGACGCATTTCCGTCGATCGAACGCCGGCGTGTCTTCCATCTTGCGTTCGAGAACCGCTTCTACCGCCGCACGCTCGACGCGCTGATCATCAACGGCCGGTACGCCAGCCGGGAACCGGAACTACCGGAGTTTCAGGCGGTCTTCTGCATTGATGAACGGGAAGAATCGCTGCGCCGCCACCTGGAAGAAGTCTCGCCTGGCGTGGCGACCTACGGCATGGCCGGCTTCTTCGCCGCCGCGATGTACTATCGCGGCGCGGCCGATGCGCACTTCGTGCCGCTATGCCCCGCCATCATGCGGCCGCGGCATTGGGTGACGGAGGAAGTCTTTGAATCGCATGAACTGACGCATCGCCGGCGCAGAAAGGCGCGCCGGGCACTCGGCATGGCTTCGCATCAGTTGCATGTCGGCAGCCGTTCGTTCGCAATCGGTGCGATACTGACCACGGCCCTGGGCGTGCTGGCAACGCTGCCGCTGGTCGCGCGGACGCTGTTCCCGCGACTGACGTCGCGCGTCCGGCGGCTGCTCAGCGGCTTCCTGTCCGCCCCGCCGGCTACACGGCTGAAGATCGAACGGTCGGCCGCCGACCCCTGCGAACATGGCGACGGCGTCGGCTACACCGTCGACGAGATGACCGCGATTGCCGAACGCATGCTGAACGATACCGGCATCGCCTGCAAGTTCTCCCGCCTGATCTTCACCTTCGGGCACGGCTCGACCAGCATGAACAACCCCCATGCGTCGGCCTACGACTGTGGGGCCTGCGGCGGGTCGCGCGGCGGGCCGAACGGCCGGGCAATCGCCCAGATTCTGAACGACCCCCGCGTTCGCGAACGACTGGCCCAGCGCGGCATCCGCGTGCCGGTCGAAACCATCTTCGTGGGCGGCATGCATAACACGAGCTGTGATGAAATAGCTCTGTTCGACCTCGAGCGCCTGCCCGATTCGCATCGCGCCGAGTTCCAGAAGGCCCGGCAGTTGATTGAACAGGCCTGCGAACGCAACGCACACGAACGCAGCCGCCGGTTCGTCTCCGCGCCGCTGGACATGTCGTTCAAGCAGGCCCGGCAGCATGTCGAGGGGCGCTCGCAGGATCTCGCGCAGGCCCGGCCCGAGTGCGGCCATGCGACCAACGCCATCTGCTTCGTCGGCCGGCGTCGCCTGACCCGCGGCCTGTTCTACGATCGCCGGGCGTTCCTGAATTCCTACGACCCGACCATCGACACGCCCGACGCCGCGATCCTTACGCGGATCCTGCAGGCGGTCTTCCCCGTCTGCGGCGGCATCAACCTCGAGTACTATTTCTCATATGTCGACAACGCCCGCTTCGGTTGCGGTTCCAAGCTGCCCCACAACATCACATCGCTGATCGGCGTCATGGATGGTGCCGCCAGCGATCTTCGCACC
>JBBQII010000345.1:0-5108 GCA_038324795.1 Gemmatales bacterium | reverse complement strand
CGGGATGATCTCCCGCTTATTTCATGCGCGGCTCGCTGCGTCGCTGTCCGTGTTACGGCAACTGCTCCGGCAACCGGCCGGTGATCAATGCATCGTAGATGATCTGAGCCCGGCGATAGTCCTTGATCAACGTCAGTGTCTGGGCATACAACTGCCAGACTTCGCGGTCGGTGCGATTGAGTGCCACCGCCTTGTCGAACAACTCCCGGCTGCGCTCGCGTTCGCCCATCAGCGCCATCGACACGCCCAGTCGTCCCAGCGACTGACTGTAGTACCGGACCTCGTTCAGGTACCGCGGCGTCACCCGGTCCGGCACATCCGGTTTCATCGCGTTGGCCTTCTGGAATGCCTTGTTCAGCGACCGTCGCAGCCGTTCGGTGAAGAATGCCGCCAGTGCCTTTTCGGGGACTTCGTCTTCCACACCCGAGCGACGCATGACTTCGCCCACTTCCCCGGCAACCGAGTCGACAAACCCCATCCAGACATCGCGGTTCATCCGCGGGTCGGAGATGGCGGCATCTTCGAACAGGGCCTGGAAGCGCGGCCGGGCGTCGGCATACTTGCCGCTCCAGAGCAGGCACTGGGCAATGCGGATCGGGAAGCGGATGTCGTTCGGGTACTCGCGGGCCAGTGCCTCGAACTCCTTGATTGCCTGTACGTAACGCTTGCGGTCGTACTTGCCCGACCACATCAGCATCTCGGCATACCGGGTGCGCAGTTCGAAGTCGCGCGGCTTCACGCCCGAGGCCAGCAGCTTGCGGAACTGCCGTTCGGCTTCGTTCAGGTCGGCTTCGGTTCCGGCGGTCGTCAGCAGGATCGCGTAGGTGATCCGTTCGTTGAACGACAGTTCGGCCTCGATCTTGCCGAACATGTTGATCGCATCCTGGATGCGGTCACGGCCGGCAAGAGCCCCCGCCAGTTCCTTGATCACCTCCGGATCATCCGGCTTGGAGGCCAGTGCCCGGTCAAGCAGCATGTCGGCGTCCTCGCCGCGGTTGATCTTGATCATGACCCACGCCAGCCGCGCCATGCGGGCGGCGTCGGTCATCGTGTTCTTGTACTTCTCGTGGATATCGAGAGCCTGTTTCTGCTGGGCGGGCGTCAGCGACGGAGCGCTCGAGGCGGCGTCGATGAACCCGAGGTAGACGTCGTCGGGCCGCAGCGACAGCAGTTGACTGTAGCGCACGAGGGCTTCAGGGTAGTTGCGCCACCAGTCCCAGGTGTTGGCGATCTGGATGGCCAGGTCGAGGTCCTTCGGTTGATCGCGCAGCATCTGTTCGTACATGGCGATCGCTTCGCTGAAGTCGCCGCGGTAGGCGAGGACGTCCGCCAGCGTCTTGCGATCCAGCCGGTTGGTCGGGTCGAGTTGCACCAGCGTCCGCGCTTCATTGACCGCCATATCGAGATTCTCGCCCGCCGTGGCGATGTCGATGAGACGACGACGGTCTTCGGTTGACAGTTCAAACGAGCGGTACTGTTCAACCGCTTCCTGGAACCGCTTGAGCACGACCAGCGTACCGGCCAGTTCCCGGCGGACGATCGGATCCTTGCTCTTCAACTCCAATGCACGTTTGATGAACTCGTCGGCCTTCTCGCGATCGTTGACGTAATACATCGCCAGTGCCAGGCGCGACAGCAGTTGCGCGTCGGCCTGTTCGGGCTGGTTGATGACGCGTTCGGCAATGCGCCTGGCCATCGCGACGTAGGCTTCGGGCACGAACGGCCGGATGCGGAGCTGTGCATTGCTGCCGCCGATCGCCGCGATCGCGCTTTCATATCCGTTCCAGATCCGAGGATCGGTCGGGTAGCGGTCGTACAGTCCCGCGAACATCTGCAGAGCGCGGTCGTACTGCCTGGCCCAAAGGGTCACTTCGGCTTCGCGGATCGGCAGCGACGTATCCTCGGGGAAGTCGCGGCGCAACTCGGCGAACATGCGGATCGCCGCGGCATGATCGCCCTTATAGCTGGTGGCATCCGCCAACAGCGTGCGCGCCTCCTTGATGGTCGGCGGGTCGGCCGTATTGTTGGCGACGATGACGTTCAACTGGGCGATGGCCGGGTTCCATTCCTTCGCCCCGATCAGCAGGCGGGCAAGTTCCAGCCGCTCGCGGTCGTTGCGAGGGTTGTCCATCAGCGCGATCGCCTTCTGGTACAACCCGGCCCCCGCCAGCACGTCGCCGATCTCCTTGCGGACTTCCGTCTTCGCGTCCTTGGGGATCACCAGTCGGCTGAGCAGGCGCTCGGCCAGTTCACGTTGCTTCGCCTTGAGCATCACCCAGGCGAGCCGGGAAATGAGGATCGGGTCGTTGGTCGTGTTCTTCAGCTTCGATTCGGCCAGTTGCTCGGCGATCTTAAACTGGGCGGGCGTTAGTTCCTTGGCGCTCGATGCGGCAGTGATGAAGCCGTCGCCGTACTTCAGGGCGTTGTCCTTGAAGCGCTTCTCGGGTTCGAGCAGGGCCTGGTACTTGGCAACCGCGTCGTTGTAGTACTTGGCCCACAGTGTGATCTCCGCCAGGCGGGCTTCAGAGGCAATGTCGTTCGGGTCGGTCTGCAGGTGGCGTTCGTAGACTTTGATCGCTTCCTGCAGACTGGCGATATCACCCTTCCAACTGAGGATGTCTGCCACTTCCTGTTCGTTCTTCCAGACCCGTTCATCGCTGGCGACCGTACGGGCCAGAGCCAGCGCCTTGTCGAAGTCCTTGTTTTCGAGATGGATGCCGATCATCAGTTTGCGGGCTTCGGGAGTGTTCGAGCCGCCGAGCGCGACCATGGCCGCCTCGGTCTTGCCTGCTTGCAGCAGAATGCCCGCCAACTGCTGGCGGAACGAAATGTTCGACGGCACAATGTTGAGTGCCTTGCGGACGATCTCCGTACTGCGTTCCGATTCTCCCAGGCGCTGCAGCACCCAGCCGAGGCGGGCGAGGTAGACGGCAAAGCCGGGATCGTCCTTCGACGTTTTCATCGCACGTTCGAAAAGGCCATTCGCGTAGGTGCGGATGCGGTTGGCCTTCTCCGCGTTGTAGTCGGGCTTACCGCGTTCGATTCCCGGTGCCAGAGATGCCGCGTTCACGAAGGCGTCTACCGCTTCGGCACGGAAGTCGTCCTTCTCGAACATCCCGATGGCGACGTTGATGGCCTGTTCGTACTCGCCCAGCGAATTGTGAGCGAACGCCAGGCGCGTCAGCACCTGCGGGTCGGGGTTGGCCTTCTGCCGTTCGGACAGTCTGATCAGAATGTCCTTCTGGGCAGCGTAGTCCTTGCTGGCCCCTTCGATGTCCGCCAGCAGTCGCTCGGCTTCGTCGGGGTTCTTGCTTTCCTGCGCCAGTTTTCTGGCTTCGGCCGCGGCGGCCGTGTACTCGCCCTTGCGGACGAACGCGGCAATCAGCAGCTTGCGGCCGTCTTCATCGGGCGTAGTCGTCTTCAGCAGGTCGATCGCCTTCTGGTACTGGCCCGCTTCCAGCGCAACGCCGGCGAATTCATTGAGGAACTTCTGATCGACCGGCCAGGTCTTGTAGATTTCTTCGAAGCGTTTGACCGCCTCGTCGTACCGCTGTGCGTTGAAGGCGACGCGGGCTCCGGCTTCCTTCAACTGCCGGTACTCGGCATCGTTGATGTTCGTCAGTCTGCCCTGGTCGTACAGCGCCTGCAGGCGCTTGTATGCCGCCTCGGCCTCGTCGTATTTCTGCGTGTTCAGGTAGGCGTCAACGAGGGCCTTCGACAGCTTGTGATTGCTCAAGTCGCGCTTGGCGATGAACTGGGTCACCCGTTCGACGTCCCGGGTTTCCTTCAGTTTGTTGCCCAAAGTCATCAGCAGCACCAAACGGTCGGTCGACGGGTGCGTGTCGTTGAGCGTATCGTCCAGGATTCGACGGTAGTCCTTATCCTGTTCCGGTGAAAGGGCACCGCGGGCGTCAACTTGTTCGATCATCTGTCGCAGTTCCTGATCGTCCCGGTAGTAGAACGGGAAGATCACCTGCATCTGTGCGATCACGAGCACGGCGGCGATCAACAGGCCGATGATGATCGGCACACGCATGTTGGGCAGGAACGTCTTCTTGTCCGGCTTCAGCATGGCGGCGAGCGGGGAGTTCTCGTTCGGATTGACCAGCGACTGAATGGTGGTGCGGCCCTGGCCTTCGAACTCGTTGAACTCCAGGACGCTGCGGTAGTAGGTGCGGCCCGCGACCTGCCGCGGCTGATTGCGGATGACCGTGGCCGTACCGCGGATGTCGCCCAGCGGCGTTGGCAGCAGGAAGCCGACGTTCGTGCCGACAGGCATGTCGTTTTCGAACAGCGACGCGGTGGCGATGCGCGAAATGTCCTCCGTCGTGCTGTACATCATCGTCTCTTCGGACGTGCCGGTGTTGACGATGAGCGGCAGCGCGAACGGATTGCGGGTTGCGTTGCGGCGCTGGGACATGCCGCGGTTCTGCCAGAGCTTGAAGCGGTTCCACGTGGTGTTGCGGTTGCCCTGCTCGTATTCATCGAACATCAACGGCACCGCGAAGTGCAGACAGATGCGGTTAAGCGCGTCGATCTGCGGTGCGGTCAGGTCCTTGAACTGGACGCCGTAGCGGAAGCCCGCGACATCAGTCCCGCGCCCGGCCTGGGCTGTACTGCGGAGTTCGCCGCGGAGCTTGACGGTTTCGCCGGCCCCGCGGATCGTGAAGCGGATGACCGAATGCAGCGGCAGTTCCTCATAGGCGATGAACGCCATGCCGGTATCGTTCACGTCGACTGTCACGCCGTAGCGGGTGGTCTGGCCGCTGCCCGTGGTCGATTCGTACTCGACCGGCAGGTGCACCAGATGCCGCGTTGTGAACCGGCGATCGGCCGGCCAGAACGCACGCTGCGTGACCTTGTACGCCAGCCAGAAGAAGATCAGCGCCCAGATGGTGGGTACGACTGGTTTGAAGTAGTCGTCCGAGATGCCGAAGCCGACGATGAGCGGAGCATTCAGGAATGTCCCTTCGACCCACGCATTGATGTTCGCCGCGATGCGATGCAGGAACCCGAAATTCACGACGCCGAGCACGTTGATGTTGGCGACGTTGTCGATCAGCCGGATAACCGCACGGATCGGATTCAGGTCAAGGCTCAGGCGCAGC
>JBBQII010000344.1:0-5112 GCA_038324795.1 Gemmatales bacterium | reverse complement strand
AGACGGATCGAAGTGGATTTGCCGAGTTGAAGACTGTCGGTGGAAAAGAATTCGGGCCAGACGACGGTCACGCTTCCGAGGGCTTCGAGCAGCGCTTTGCCCCGCGGTTCACTCTGACACCACTTGCGAAACGGCTCATTCGCCCAGGTGACACGCAATTCCGTATCGAGGACCGCGACCCCCTTCTCAAGCGCAGCGATAATATGCTCCGAGCGCAGCAGCCGATCGGCGAGCCGCGTTGAAGAATTGCCCGAGTCGCCTTCATTCGCTTCGGAATGCGTCGCGTGCAAGTCCGTTCACCCTCCTAAACTTTTCCCCGTGTCTTTCGGATTATACTTTCCCTGTGCGGAAGCAACAAGCAATCATCTTGTCAGTAGTTCTTCGCAAAGACAGGTGTTGGCGTCCGTTTATTTGCACGCCTTGCGAAAAATCTATTGCCGCACTAGAATCCCCCGCTTGGCGCGTCCAATGGCTCGCGGGAGGCGTAAGCTCACTCTAGTCCACAGGAACGTTGGCGAATGGCTTGACTGCTGCATATGATAGTGTGAGCGAAAAACACAACCCTTCCCGGATGGCACACCCGCGGTGGTGCTGAGTTCGGGACCCGCCTGACCGGTCGCAACGTCACAATCGTTGCGACCGGAACAGGCCTTGTCGGAGAAGACTCGATGTATGAACGCTTTACCGACCGCGCCCGCAAGGTGATGCAGCTCGCGAACCAGGAAGCGCAGCGCTTCAATCACGAGTACATCGGCACGGAGCATATTCTGCTCGGCTTGGTCAAGGAAGGCTCGGGCGTTGCCGCCAATGTCCTCAAGAACCTCGATATCGATCTGCGCAAGATCCGCCTCGAAGTCGAGAAGATCGTGCAGACCGGCCCCGGCGGCGAACAGGTGGTGATGGGCAAACTGCCCCACACCCCCCGAGCCAAAAAGGTCATCGAGTACTCCATTGAGGAAGCCCGCAACCTCAACCACAACTACGTGGGTACTGAGCATCTGCTCCTCGGACTGCTGCGGGAACAGGAAGGCGTCGCCGCCCAGGTGCTGATGAACCTGGGCCTGAAACTGGAAGACGTTCGCGAAGAAGTCCTCAATCTACTGGGTCACAACATGCCAGATTCCACGGAGAGCGGCGGCGGCGGTGGCGGCGGCGATCGCCCGTCGTCCAAGGGCAAGTCGAAGACCCCTGCCCCCGACAGCTTCGGCCGCGACCTGACGGAACTTGCCAAACAGGGCAAGCTCGATCCGGTCATTGGCCGTGCCAACGAAATTGAACGCGTCATTCAGATCCTCAGCCGACGCCAGAAGAACAACCCGGTTCTCCTGGGCGAAGCCGGTGTGGGCAAGACCGCCATCGTCGAAGGTCTGGCCCAGATGATCATCGAAGGCAACGTTCCGGAATTGCTCCGCGACCGTCGCCTCGTCGTGCTTGATCTGGCGATGATGGTCGCCGGCACCAAGTACCGCGGCCAGTTCGAAGAACGCATCAAGGCGGTCATGAACGAAGTGCGGCGGGCGAAGAACACCATGCTGTTCATCGACGAGCTGCACACGCTGGTCGGAGCCGGCGGCGCTGAAGGGGCCATCGACGCCTCCAACGTGCTCAAGCCCGCGCTCGCCCGCGGCGAGATCCAGTGCATCGGGGCCACTACCCTCGACGAGTATCGCAAATACATCGAGAAGGACGCCGCCCTGGCCCGCCGCTTCCAGGAAATCGTCGTCAATCCGCCGTCATCCACCGAGGCGGTCGAGATTCTCAAGGGCCTGCGCGACCGCTACGAGGCGCATCACCGGGTGCAGATCACCGACGGAGCGCTCGCATCGGCTGTCGAGCTGTCGGACCGGTACATCACCGGCCGCTGCCTGCCGGACAAGGCGATCGACGTCATCGACGAGGCGGGGGCCCGCATCCGTCTGAAGGCGATGACCCGGCCGCCCGATCTGAAGGACATCGACGAGCAGATCGAAAAGCTGAACCACGAGAAGGAAGCCGCCGTCGCCGAGCAGGACTTCGAGAAGGCCGCTGCCCTGCGCGACCAGGCCGACAAGCTGAAGAAGAAGAAGGACCAGGTCACGCGCGACTGGCGTGAGAAGTCGAAGGAAACCGATGGCGTCGTCGACGAAGAGGTGATCCGCGAGGTCGTCAGCAAGATGACCGGCGTCCCCCTGAAGGCAATGAACGCCGACGAGACGGCGCGATTGCTGAAGATGGAAGATGAACTGCACGGCACGGTCATCAGCCAGGACGAAGCGGTCAAGTCGATCTCGCGCGCGGTTCGCAAGAGCCGGGCGGGCATCAAGGATCCGAAACGGCCGATCGGCAGCTTCATCTTCGCCGGGCCCACGGGCGTCGGCAAGACCCTGCTGGCCAAGCGGCTCGCGCACTTCATGTTCGGCGACGAGAATGCCCTGGTTCAGCTCGACATGAGCGAATACCAGGAAAAGCACAACGTCAGCCGGCTCTGGGGTGCCCCGCCGGGCTACGTCGGCTACGAAGAAGGCGGCCAGTTGACCGAGAAGATCCGCCGTCGGCCCTACTCGGTCGTGCTGCTCGATGAAATCGAAAAGGCCCATCCGGACGTCTGGAACTCTTTGCTCCAGATCATGGAAGAAGGCCGGCTTACGGACAGCTTCGGCCGGGTGATCGACTTTAAGAACACGATCCTGATCATGACGACGAACATCGGTGCCGAGACGATCGTCGCCGCCGACGACATGACAACCTCGATGTTCGGGAAGTACAAGAACAAGATCGATACCGAGACTACCTACGCCGAGATGAAGGGCCGCCTGAAGGGCCAGATGGACAAGGTCTTCCGCCCCGAGTTCCTGAACCGCGTGGACGACATCATCGTCTTCCGCAGCCTGACCGGGCCGGATCTGAAGAAGATCGTGGACATCGAACTGCAGAAGGTCGTCAAGCGCCTCAAGGAAAAGGGCCATACGCTGGTCGTCACCGAAGAGGCAAAGGAACTGATGATCGAACGCGGCACGAGCCTGGAATACGGTGCACGCCCGTTGCGCCGCTCGATCGAAACGCTGCTTGAAGATCCGCTGGCGGAAGACCTCCTCCGCGGCACCTACGAGGGCTGGACCACGATCCGTGTCGTTGTCGGCACGGATGAGACCGGCGACAAGAAAATCGTCATGGAAGGCAGCCGCCCCGCCCTCGACGTCGAAACCGGCGAACTGGTCGGCGCGAAGTAGTTCGCCCCCATCAGTCAATCAACAACCTGCAAACCGGGCGGAGCATTCCGCCCGGTTTTTTCGTGTGCAATGACCCGTTAAACGTCATTGCGACTGGAGCGGGAACATGCCGGGGCCGAGAGTTTACGTCGAAACGACTATCCCCAGCTTTTACCGTGAAGAACCAACTGAAGTGCCAATCGCGGCACGGCGGGAGTGGACTCGCCAATGTGGGATGGTGCAAACGACCGGTATGAACTTGTCACGAGTCCGGCAGTGATTGACGAGTTGCAACGAGGTCCCGAAACGAAGCGGGATGACTGGTTGGGAATGATTGCTGCGCTCCAGTTGCTGCCCGTCGTGCCAGCGGTGTCAGACAGCGTCGCCGTCTACATGAAGCACCACATCATGCCGGCCGATCCGGGAGGCGATGCACTTCAACTGGCCATTGCCTCATTTCACGAGTGCGACTTTCTGGTAACATGGAACTGCCGGCATCTGGCCAACGCGAACAAGTTCGGACATATCCGCAGGATCGACGTCATGCCGGGTTTGTTCATCCCCGCGCCGGACACTCCGCTGGAACACCTGGGAGGAAGCAATGCCGACTAACCCCAACACCGACCCGCCCGTCGACGAGATCCGCGAAATCCGGCGGAAGATTTCCGCAGAGGTCGATCACGACCCGCAGCGACTTGTCGAATACTACATCGAAATGCAAAAAAAACGATGGACTACCGCATGATTGATAACCGCCAGCCCGGAGCAGAACTTGAAAAGAATGTTTCGGAGTGACATAGTTGAAACTCTCGCGATGACTTCGCTGCGTCATCGCCGCCTGTAGTAAGTAAGGAACTTCGATACCATGTCCGCAACCCTTCTCGATCGTGTCAAAGTGACAACCGGCGCCGCCATCGCACCGCTGACGGTTGAACAGTACCACAAGATGATCGAAACGGGTACTCTCCGTGACGGCGACCCCTTGGAACTCATCGACGGATTGCTGGTGATGAAGGATCGGGGTGATTGCGGAGACAACCTGATACACGGACTTCGTCATACGCAGGCGATGATGAATCTTGATGATGTACTCAGCGGAATCCAAAACGCCGGGCGGGCGTTCAAACGGATGCAGTTGCCTCTCGTTCTTGCCGACAATCAGTCGCCAGAACCCGATGCGGCGATCATCCGCGGCCATCGCTCGATGTTTGCCAATAGACAGCCCGGTCCGTCAGACGTCGTTGCCGTCTTTGAAGTTTCTAACTCCTCTCTCTCCTATGACCGTTCCACCAAACTCGCCGTCTACGCCGCAGCGGGCATCCCCGTCTACGTTATCGTCAATCTCGTCGACCAGACCTTTGAAGTCTACCGCCAGCCGAGCATGACCGAACGCATGTACGCGCAGCGCGAGGACCTGCATAACGGGCAGTCACTGTCGATCGATCTGCCCGGGGGGAATACGTTCTTGATTGCCGTCGATGATGTACTGGCAGCAGGTGCGGACGGGGAATAATCTACTCCCCAGTAAATCGCATTCTCGTGGCCTTCGCGACTTGTCTTTCGCGGTGTCTCGCACAGCTGTTCCGATTCTATCTGACGGTTCATTTGGCCGCCCGGGCAGGAATTGCCGTCAGAGCAGACTGTCATGCTTTCATCCCCGCCCGACACTGGACCCGTGGTCGGCATCGTCTCCATAGATCGGTAGCGCCCCACGCACATTCCGCCGAGGAGGCTCTTTACGAAAGGTGATTTCGCGGCTCCATCACACCACATCACCACTCGCTGTCTACGCTTCGCTGTGCGGCTCAAACCGCCCTTGCAAGACTGGTTCCGGCCCGCTCTACCGAACGTAACGGGCCTCGACCGTGCGGGAGCGAATCGGTAACGCATCACGCTCCCTCACGGCCGCGGCTCGTCAATCACT
>JBBQII010000343.1:0-5113 GCA_038324795.1 Gemmatales bacterium | reverse complement strand
AGGGAACTTGGGAGTCGCGCCAGAATAAATTGCCGGGCTTAGAGAAGCGGATCCGGTAACTTATTTTGGCGCGGATCCTTAACCACGAACGACGCGAAACACACGAAAAGAAGAACTGAACCCTGCTTTGTTTCGTGTGTTTCGCGTCTTTCGTGGTTCATCACTTCATCGTTGCTTGGGTGTATCAGCGCTTCGTCAACAAGTAGTCCAGTATATCCGCCGCTTCCTGGGCAGTGAGGCCGCCCAGTTGCCCGTCGGGCATCAGGGAGATCGGCGAGGGGCGCAGTTCTTCCACGTCCTCGCTGGCGATGATCGTTTCCTTGTTCTGCGCATCGCGCAGGACCAGCGCCCGGCTGTCGCGCTTCACCACCAGGCCGGTCAGCGTTTTGCCATCCGCCGTACGGACGGTAAAGCTGGAAAACTTCGGGTCGATCTTGCGAGATGGCAGCAGCATGCTTTCGAGCAGTTCTTCACGCGAACGCTGCTTGCCGATCAATGTCAACTCAGGGCCGACGGCGATGCCCTGTTCGCCGATTTTGTGGCAACTGCCGCAGTTGAGCGCCTTCGACCAGAACAACTTCTCGCCGCGGGCGGCATCGCCTTCCTTCAGCAGAATCGCGCGCGGGCGCGGGTTGCTCCCCAGCTTCGGTTCCGCGTTCGTGTCGCGCGGCAGGTAGCCTTCCACCAGATCGCGCGTCGGCCCCGGTGGCAGCTTGGCGGCGATCGCCAGCAGTTCCCGCCGCTTGTCGGCGTCGCCATGCGATAACACTCGTGCCGTCTGCATTGCGCTGGCGACATCACCAAAGCCATTCCCCGCAACGTCCGGCTTCTTCGCCCCATCGAGAATCCACTTCTCGATCAGCGCCAGACCCGCCTCATCGGGCAACTCGGCCCCGAGGTGCGGCATGCGGTCCTTGCCGAACTTCGCCATGCGGTAGTACAGCGTGCTGGCATACGGATCGCCCGGCTTGATGAGCCTCGCATCGGGCAGGCCGAAGTCGCCGCGTTGAGGGCGCACGTCGCGGGCTTTCATGTCGGCCAGCGACTTGCCGATGTGCAGCCGCAGTTCAACCGAGCCACCGCCGCCATCGGAATGGCAGTGCCCGCAGTTGACATGCAGGTAGGCCCGTGCCCGTGCTTCCAGCGGTTCCTTGTCGTTGAACGGCTCGGCCAGCTTCGGCTTGTCCTTCAGCGAATCGGCATCGAAGGCCGGCTGTAGGTTGTTGTCGTCGTCGCGACGTTGAATCAATCTGTTCTGCGTGAAGCGGATCAGTTGATCCTTGCGGTTCATCTGTTCGGGCGAAAAGCCGAGGATGTATTCGACCGAGTGATTATGGCACGACATGCACTGGCTGCGGCTGTGGTACTGCCATGTCTCTTTCCGCATGTTGATGGTGAATTCCTTCTCGGTCCCCTCGGCGGGCACAAGGTCGGCATCGCTGCCGTCGTCGCGCCAGGCGAACGAGTAGGGGTTCCAGTCGACGCCGTCGAAGTGGAGCAGTTGCGTTTCAACGGGTTTCTCATGCAGTGTCAGTGTGCGGGCAAGCACGGCATCCTCGGGGAAATGGATGCGGAACTTGCGCCAGTCGACATTGCCCGGGATCGGCTTGCCTTTTGGGAACATCGTCGCGGCCGAGTTGCCCGGCAGCGCGACGTAGCGCGATGCACTCGCCCCGTCCTGCCACATGGCGGCGTTGACTTCGTAAGGCAGCACGCCCGGTTGTGGCCGCTGCTCCTTCACCGAGGCGAACAGCCCCGTGGCGGAGAGTGTCTTGGGGAACGCGTTGTTCACGCCCCCTGCCGGGCTGCGTTCGAGCGTGTGCACAGTGCCCGAGTCGTAGTCGAGGAAGTAGATTTCGCCCGCGGCATCCTCGCCGAAGGCGACGACGCGGCAGACGGGTTTCGTAAGTTCCGGCATCCCGATCACGCGATCGCCGTCGAATTTCGCAGCCCAGAGTCGGCGCGTTTCCCAGTCGCCGAAGATGTACTGCCCGGCCAGTTCCGGGAACTTCGACCCGCGGTAGACGAAGCCGCCCGTCACGCTGCAGGCGATCGCATGCGACAACTCGATCAGCGGCGGGCGGATGGGTGTCGGGCCGCGCTTGTCGGGCTTCACCGGTTGTGGCCCCTCCATGGCCGACCAGCCGTAGTTGGCCCCTTTCTCGATGCGGTAGATCATCTCCCAGAGTTCCCAGCCGACATCGCCGACGAACAACTCGCCGGTCTTGCGGTCGAAGCTCATCCGCCACGGGTTGCGGAAGCCGTACGACCAGACTTCGCCGCGGGCGTTCTTCATGCCGACGAACGGGTTGTCCCTGGGGATGCCGTAGTTCATCCCCTTGTCCGGGTGATCGACATCAATGCGCAGGATGGAGGCCAGCAGGTCGCTGATGTCCTGCCCGGTGTTGTGAATGTCGGGCGGGTTCGGGTTGGCGGCATCGCCCGTCGTGATGTACAGCATGCCGTCGGGCCCGAAGTGAATGTCGCCGCCGTTGTGGCCGCCCTCCAGGAACGTGATGACGATCTGCTCGCTACTCGGGTCAACCGTCGGCGGGTCGGTCTTCGCGACGGTGAAGCGCGAGACGCGCGTACCCTCGGGCAGATTGCGCTGCTTGCGGTCAGCCCCGCGCAGCGTGTAGCAGATGTAGCAGTAGCGGTTCTCCGCAAACTTCGGGTGAAACGCGAGGCCGTAGAGCTTGCCGACATCGGTCGCGTCGGGCGTTTGCTTGATCGTGGTCAGTTGCTTGCGCAGGTCGAAGAACGGCGCGGCCGTGGCGTCGGACTTGTTGTCGAAAGAGAAGATAGCCCCGGCCTCTTCGCCGACGAACAGCCGGTCGGTCCCCGGGATGCGGGCCATCAGCAGCGGATGATCGAACTTCAACTTCGAAAACACATGCGCCACCTGGTAAGGCGGCGGCGGCTCCGGCGAGCCGGTGACTTTGGAAGTGGACCATTCAGGCCGGGAATCAACAGCCGGCAGGAGGGCCGGCAACGCAAGCAGAAGAAGCAGCGATCGCATCAGGAATCATCTCCGGGGCGGGAGGGTGCATTGTTCCGGAATGCGTGGACGGATGCAAGGGGGTAGTGGGAGGAGCGTGGCATTGCGCGTCTCGCGTGCACGCAACGTCGATGCCTGACACGCACACGCGAGACGCGTATGCCACGATGGGTTTCATAGCGTCCACGTGCGCGATTCGGGCAACACGCATCAGTCGCACCCGGAACGAGTATCGTGGTGCACGCGTCTCGCGTGCACGCAACGTCGATGCCTGACACGCACACGCGAGACGCGTATGCCACGATGGGTCTAGCGTCCGCCCGTTCGATTTCGCGCTCAGCGAATCCGTGTAAACTACGGTGGTCGCCGCCACCAGTGGTTTTCTCAACCTGACAATCTGTAACGGGACTTTGGACTCTATCACGCCCCCATCTTCAGCACCAGCCGGTACCGCGGGCTGTCGTTGCGCAGCTTGTCGAAAGCGTCGTTGATTTTCGACAGCGGGTACTCTTCCACCATCGGCCTGATCTGGTGGCGGGCGCAGAAGTCAATCATTTCCCGTGATGTGGCCGGGCTGCCCAACGGGGTGCCGGACAGCGATTTCTGACCGGCGATCAGTGGGAACACCTGCGTCACGCCGAACGGGTTGCTGACCACGCCGACGGTATGCAGCACACCACCCGGCGCGAGCATCGCCACATAGCCGTCCCAGTTGAGGCCCGCGTTGGTCGTGTTAATGATCAGGTCGAACTTACCCTGCAGTTTCGGGTTGTTCCACGGTTCCTTGTCGCTGACGAACTCGTCGGCCCCCAGGCCTCGTGTTTCCTCCTCCTTGTCCTTGCGGGTCGAAAAGGCGGTGACTTCGCAGCCCCATTTGTCGGCGAACATGATGGCCATGTGGCCCAGCCCGCCGATGCCGATGATGCCGACCCGGCTCGTCGGCTTCAGGTGGTTCTGCACCATCGCGTTGAACACCGTCAGCCCGCCGCAGAACAACGGCCCGGCCGAGGCCATGTCGATCGCGTCCGGGAGTTGAATTGCCCAGGTCCAGTGGCAGCGCACGCGGTCGGCGAACGCGCCGTGCCGGGCGACGATCGTCGCTTCTTGCGTCGCACAGCGATTCTGGTTGCCCCCGACGCACTGGAAGCAATGCGTGCAGGAACGCGAGATCCAGCCCAGGCCGGCGCGGTCGCCGACCTTCAAGTTGGGAACATGCACACCGACGGCCGACACCTTGCCCACCGCTTCGTGACCGCCGACGAACGGGTACGTCGTCATTCCCCATTCGTTGTCGAGCATCGACAGATCGCTGTGGCAGATGCCGCAGTAGTCGACGGTGATCTCGACTTCATCGTGCTTGAGTTCAACGGGTTCAAACTCGAATGGCTCGAACGGCGCTTTCGCCTTGCTCGCCGCGTAGGCCTTGATCGGCATCGGGATACTCCTGCGAATGACGTGAAATGGCATAGGCAAGTTTATGGACAGGCAACAACGACTGATATGCCGCTGCCGCTTTACAAATGGCCCGGCACTTCACTATCTGGTCACGCACACCAACCGCCCCGCACATCACCCCGAGGTTGCCCCATGTCCGCCACGCCTGCCCCACTGCCCGACAAGTTCGGCGAAGTCGTTCGCCTGTATGCCGCCGGGAAAACGCTCAAGCGCATCGCGGAAACGCTGAATATCCCCGAAGAAGAACTGCGCGAATGGCCCGAGCGCCATGCCGAACGCTGGGATGCCGACCTTAACCTGCAGCACGACGATCAGTCGCACGAAACCGGCGCGGAGTTCCGCCTTCTGTTGCGTCGGCTCATGCGCTCCGAGAAGGAACCGACCCAGCTGTCAGCCCTGCGCCTCATGCTGCAACTGCACATCGCCAACTTTCGTGCCGCCAGAAGTGCGGCCCGCGATTGATCCACCGGGAGCCCACCGATGTATTTCAATCTCGAAATGTGTCTGGATTCGCTTCGGCCTCGCCCGATTTCGGCGAGGCCGACGACAACGCGATCGCCGCAGGCTCATCTCAACATCAACAACTTCATGGAAGCCTGCTTCACCGAGGCAAGCGGTCAGCCGCTGCGCCAGGGACAGATTCACATCGACCTGCAGAAC
>JBBQII010000342.1:0-5127 GCA_038324795.1 Gemmatales bacterium | reverse complement strand
GGCGGGAAAAGATCGATGGAATCATTGGGTTAATGCGCTCCGTTCAGCGGGGCTCCTGCGGCAACGCGGCCGTGGGCAGCGTTTCAAATAGTTGGGCGATGCGGCAGCGAAAGCCAAGGATGACATCCTCGCCGGTCAGTTCCGCGTCTTCCCATAGCGTCCGGCCTTCGTCCGCCGAGCGATAGACCGTGACGGTGCGCATCTCCGGGTATATCAGCCAGATCATGCGGACGCCATGGGCGAAGTACTCGGCAATCTTTTCCTGCATCCTCCTCGGCCGATTGCCAGGCGAGATAATCTCGACGCACAGGTCGGGCGCAATGATCGGGTAGACTCCTGTCGCCGTTCCCTGCGGCAGGCGTTCCTTAGTCCAAAAGGCGATATCCGGCCCACGTACCGAATCAGGATCCGACGACGTGATGATGCCGCTGTTCGCTGTTACCAGACCAAGGAGGTGTTCACGTACAAAAGCGCCAAGCAACAGGGTCACCTCCACCTGAATGAGTCCACGTGCGAAGCCAGTTGGCGGCATCGTGATTACCTCTCCACGTACAAGTTCCTGCCGCGAGCCGTCGCGCGGGTTCGGCATTCGCCCGAACTCGGCCGCAGTCACCAGCGTTCGTGGAATCGTGAGTGTCGGCATACCAACGGCCCTCTCTCTGGTAGTGTCACCGTCATTGTATTGTGCCTCTCGCACGGATCAGCCGCAACTGGATTCGCCAATCCGGCATGGCTCAAGTAGAATCGATCGCATGAGCAGTCCCACTCCCGATGTGACCGCCGAGCGCGACTTGCTGGGCCCATTCTACCGCGAGGTCGGCAAAGTCGTCGTCGGGCAGCGCGTACTCCTTGATCGGCTGTTGATCGGCCTGTTGACCGACGGGCATATCCTTCTCGAAGGTGTCCCCGGCCTGGCGAAGACGCTGGCCATCCGCACCGTCGCGCGGGCGCTGCTGCTCGATTTCAAACGGATCCAGTTCACGCCGGACCTGCTTCCCGCCGATGTCATCGGCACGCAGATCTACAACCCGCGTTCCGGGGAGTTCACGGTCCGGCATGGTCCGATCTTCGCGAACATCGTGCTTGCGGATGAAATCAACCGCGCCCCCGCCAAAGTCCAAAGTGCACTGCTCGAAGCGATGGCCGAGCGGCAGGTGACCATCGGCGAGTCGTCGTTCGTGCTGCCGGCCCCGTTCCTCGTCCTTGCGACGCAGAACCCGATCGAGCAGGAAGGGACCTACCCCTTGCCCGAAGCCCAGGTCGATCGCTTCATGATGAAGGTGAAGATCGACTACCCGAGCCGGGCCGACGAGCTGGCAATTCTCGACCGCATGAGCGGCATCGAACCGACGCTGCATGTGGACCCGATTCTCGATCGCGATCAGCTGATGCGGCTGCGCTCGGCGGTTGACGGCATCTACATGGATGACAAAATCAAAGGCTACATTGTCGATCTGGTGCAGGCCACCCGTCGGCCGGCCGAGTACGGCATCGAGTTGAGCGGGCTGATTCAGTTCGGTGCCAGCCCTCGGGCGACGATCGCCCTGGCCCGGGCCGGGCGTGCGATGGCGTTCCTCGACGGCCGCGGTTACGTCACACCGGGCGATATCCGCGCGATCATCTTCGACGTCATGCGGCACCGCGTCGTGGCCTCGTACGAGGCGGAGGCCGAGGAGTTGACCGGCGATGACTTGATTCGCCGGGTGGTGGAGAAGTTGCCGGTGCCGTAGTTCATCGAGCATCCCTTCGGGATGCGCGCTAACCCACGAGCTGTTCATGTTCCAGGTCCTCTTCCGCATCCCGATCCGCACGGAAATGTCGCCCGACGGCATTCCCGTGTACGCCTACGGGTTCATGCTGTTCATCTGCTTCATCTTCGGCGTCTGGTTCACCAGCAGGCGGGCGAAGCAGCTCGGCATCCCGTTGTCGCGCGAGAAGACGCAGGACATGGCCATCTTCCTGTTCGTGGCCGGTATTGCAGGGGCACGCATCGTCTACATGTGGCAGTTCCATGTGCCTTGGTACAAGTTCTTCCGCATCTGGGAAGGCGGCATCGTTCTGTACGGCGGCATCATCGGCGGGGCATTGGCATTCATTCTGTTCCACCGCTATGTTCTGCGTCGTTTCGGCGTGACACTGTGGCAGATGGGCGATCTGGCGGCCCCGTCGCTGGCGATGGGCATTGCCCTTGGGCGCATCGGCTGCCTGCTTAACGGTTGCTGCTGGGGCAACGTCGCCAACGAAAGCTGCCCGGCCATCGAGTTCCCGCTCCTCACCGCCCCGGCCCGCGAGATGCTCGTCGAGCGCGATGGCCTGCAGACGGCGGCCGGTTTCTCCAGTACGCGCGACCTGACGAATCTGGCCGACGTGCGGACCGTCATCAACCGTGTCGAACCCGGCAGCGCCGCCGAGCAGGCGGGGCTGAAACCGGGCGACAAGCTCACGCGGTTCCGCATCGCCGATGCCTGGATCCCCAACGGGCAGGTACTCATGGTCACCGGCACACCATCGGATGTACTGCCGCTCGAAGAGAAGCTGCGCGAGTTCGGCACCGTGACAACGATCGACCAGGAACAAAGCGATCAAGCGGCGATCAAGGTCACCATCACCGATCCGAACAAGGCGGCCGCTGTCGCCGCCGTGGCCGGCCGTTTCCTGAACCGCGAGATCCAACGCGATTCCTTCACCGAGATGCTCAACTCATGGCCGCGCGGGCGCAACTCGGTGCAGCTTGCCGTGGAGCGCGATGGGGTCGAAATCGAACTGCCCGCCTTCACGCCGCGCGGCATCGGCCTGCACCCGACGCAGATCTACGAATCGATCAGCATGGTGCTGATCTTCGTGGTGCTGATCGCCTACTACCCGTTCCGCCGGCATGACGGCCAGGTCTGGGTCCTGTTCATGATTCTGTACTCGATCCACCGTTTCCTGAATGAGATCCTGCGAACCGAACCGGTGGAGGGGCTGAAGATGACGCTGTCGCAGAATATCAGTGTCGGTGTCGTGCTCGTCGCGATCGGACTGGAAATCTACCTGCGGCGGACGCTGCCCCGCCGCCTATAATGGGCTCAATGGGTACTGCCAGCGCGATCCGCACCGAGAATCTTTCGCGTTCCTACCGTCGGCCCAAAAAGGCCAAGGCGGCCGACGGTTCACCCGCCGGCGACCTGATCGCGCTCGATGGTGTCTCTCTGGACATCCGCGAGGGGGAACTGTTCGGCCTGCTCGGGCCGAACGGCGCGGGAAAAACCACACTCATCAAGATCCTGACGACACTGCTTGCCCCGACAGGCGGCCGGGGCTGGGTCGATGGCCTCGATGTCGTGACCCAGGCAAAGCTGGTGCGCCCGCGCATCAACATGGTCTCCGGCGGCGAGTCGTGCGGTTATGGCGTGCTCAATGTCCGTGAGAACCTTTGGCTGTTCGCCCAGATCTACGGCGTCAGCAATGCCGTGGCCCGCGAACGCATCGACCGGATGCTGGATGTCGTCGGCCTGGCGGACAAGGCGTCCACCAAAGTCTCGCACCTGTCCACGGGGCAGCGGCAGAAAATGAACTTCTGCCGCGGCTTCATCACCGATCCGAAAGTGCTGTTCCTTGATGAACCGACGCTGGGGCTGGATGTGAATGCCGCCCGGGCGATCCGCAAGTTCGTGCGCGAATGGCTGGCCGAGCGACCCGACCGCACGCTGCTGCTGACGACGCATTACATGTCCGAAGCGGATGAACTGTGCGATCGCCTGGCCATCATCGACCACGGCAAGATGCTCGCCTGTGACACGCCCGGGGCACTCAAGAAACAGGTACAGGAGCATCCGTTGTTCGAGATCGGCATCGCTCCCGGGGAGGTGCCGGTGAAGATAGCACATCTGCCCGGTGTACATCAGGCGACCGAACATGCCGGGCCTACATCGATGACGCTGAAAGTGTCGCTGTCGGAAGAATCCGCCATCGGGCAGGTGGTGCAGGCAATCGTCGAAGCGAAGGCCCGCATCCTGAGCCTCAAGAAAGTCGAGCCGACACTGGAGGACGTGTTCATCGAACTGGTCGGCCACGGGATCGAGGACGTGGCGAAATGAAGAACGCCATCTCCCTGTTTTTGAGAACGATGATCGCGCGGGCCTACCCGCGCATCATCGGCATGCGCCGGCAGCCGTCATGGGTGATTCATGAGGCGATCCTGCCGATCCTGTCCGTGGCGGCGTTTGCGTACGTCTATCGCGCGATGAAGGCACCCGAAGAGTACGTCGGCTTCGTCATCCTCGGCGGAGCGATGACCGCGTTCTGGCTGAACGTGCTCTGGTCGATGGGGGCACAGCTGTACTGGGAACGCTCGAGCGGGAACCTCGAGATCTACATCATGGCCCCCGGGTCGATGATGGCCGTGCTGGCAGGGATGGCGCTGGGCGGCATGGTGCTGACGTTCGTGCGCGCATCGGTGATCATGGGCGTGGGCATTCTGATGTTTCAGGTGCCGTTCGCGCCGACCTCCTGGTCGCTTCTCATTGGGGTGTTCCTGCTGACCCTGCTGGCGCTGTACGGGCTCGGGATGATGTTCGCGTCCGTCTTTCTGCTCTGGGGGCGCGAAGCCTGGCACATCGTCAACCTGCTGCAGGAGCCGGTCTTTCTGATGACCGGCATGAACTTCCCGCTGAAGATTCTGCCCACCGCGGTGGCGAGTGCTGCCGCCATCATCCCGCTGACGGCCGGGATGGATGCCCTGCGGCAGTTGCTGTTCGGCGTGGAAGGCTTCTGGCCCGTCTGGATCGAAGCGCTGCTCTTGGCGGGTTTGTCGGTGCTGTTCATCGCGCTGGCGGCGAGGCTACTTGCGTATCTCGAACGCCTGGCCAGCGAAGAGGGGCGATTGACAGTGAAGTGGCAGTGAGAATCACTTGATCGGTACTTCGTACGTGATCACGCCGAGCAGCATTCCTTCTTTGACGCCGTGGCAGATGGTGCATTCCTTCATCACTGCCGGGACGATGGTGGCCGCGCGCAGGATCGGCTTGCCGTCCCTGTCGGCCACTTCATCCACGTACGGCTTGCCGCCCCTGATTGCTTCAACGGCCCGCTTCTCGAAGTCGCTGACGGCTACGTTCGACTTGTTCTTCGGCTTGCCGGTCGCGT
>JBBQII010000341.1:0-5128 GCA_038324795.1 Gemmatales bacterium | reverse complement strand
GGAAACGGCGTGGCCGCTCTGGTCATCGATTTCAACAATCGCCCCGTTGAGCCGCACGTCGTCCTCGGCAATATCGAAGTAGGCAGGCACGAACGTGATCACCGTCGGCAGCACCCGCTCCGCTTTGCGGCCCAGAATTCCCGCGTGCGGCCCGCTCATGCCGGCATCACATAGAAATGCGGTCTTCTCCGCTGTGATGTGCTCGTCGGCCGTCTGGACATGTGTGTGTGTCCCAATCAGGGCGGAGACCCGCCCTTTCAGATGATGCAGCATCTGATACTTGTCGCCGGTCGCTTCCGCATGCATGTCGACGAGGATGCAGCGATCGGCGGCAGGCAAGCCCGCCAGTACGCGGTCGATCGCCATGAACGGGCAATCGACCGGCTTCATGAACGTCCGCCCCATGAGCGAGATCACCGTCAGCCTTTTCCCTGCTGCGTTCGAGATGCCGACGGCGTTGTTGCCCGGGGCGGCATCGGGGTAGTTGGCCGGTTTGCAGATCGGCTCATCCGCCGTCAGCACATTGATGATGTCCGATTTCTTGTAAAGGTGGTCGCCCATCGTGATCGCGTCGATCCCGCAGGCACGCAGTTGCCGGTACGCGTTGGGGTACATGCCCGATCCGCCCGAGACGTTCTCTGCATTGGCCACGACGAAGTCGAGCCGTTCGCGACTGCGCAGGATCGGCACCGCCTTGCGGACCAGTGTCAGCCCGGGAGTGCCGACGATATCGCCGATGAACAGAACGCGCATCAACGGGTACCTGCCTTGTTACTTGGCGATCTCGACGGATCGCGTTTCGCGCACGACTGTCACCTTGATCTCGCCCGGGTAGTCAAGCTGCTGCTCGATGGCCCGTGCGATGTCGCGGCAGATCTTGATGGCGTCGTCGTCCGTCGTCTTGTGCGAGTTCGCTATGACACGAAGTTCGCGACCTGCCTGGATAGCGAATGCCTGTTCGATCCCCGGGAAACCGCAGGCGACTGCCTCCAGTTCCTCCATGCGTTTGACATACTTTTCGAGCGTCTCACGGCGGGCACCGGGACGGGATGCACTGATTGCATCCGCGGCAGCGACCAGCACGGTGTAGATGTGGTCGACGGTGATGTCGTCGTGATGGCCCGCGATCGCGTGCAGCACGTTGCGATCGTTCTCGCCGTAGCGCTTGGCCAGTTCGGCCCCGATCTTCGGATGGCCGCCTTCCATCTCGTGGTCGGCCGCTTTGCCGATGTCATGCAGCAGTGCGCATCGCCTGGCCAGTTGCGCGTTCAGGCCCAGTTCGGCCGCCATCATGCCGCACAGGTGCGCGACTTCGAGGCTGTGCCGCAATACGTTCTGGCTGTAGCTGGTACGGAACCGCAGACGCCCCAAGAGGTGGACCAGCTTCTCATGCACCGGCGCGCCGACGTCGGCTTCGTCCACCGCTGCTTTGCCTAGTTCCATCAGGTGCTTTTCGATTTCCTTCTGCGTCTCTGCGACAACCTCTTCAATGCGGGTCGGGTGGATACGGCCATCCTGGATCAGTTTGGTCAGGGCCAGTCGCGCTGTCTCGCGACGCACGTTGTCGAACGCACTGACGATCACGACGCCCGGCGTGTCGTCGACGATGACGTCAACACCGGTCGCTTTCTCGAAGGTGCGGATATTGCGACCCTCGCGGCCGATGATCCGGCCCTTCATGTCGTCGCTGGGAATATCGACCGTGCTGACCGTCGAGTCGGCGGTATGGGGGGAAGCATAACGCTGGATGGCGGTGGCGAGGATTTCGCGCGCCTTCTGCTCGCTTTCCGCCTTGTAGCGATCTTCGTGTTTCTGAAGGCGTGACGCAATCTCCCCGGTCATCTCGTGTTCGAGGTTTTCCAGAAGCGTCTTCTCGGCCTGCTCACGCGACATGCCGGACAGATCGTGAAGTCGGCTCATCTGCTCGCGAACCAGGTCTTCAAGCTCCTGGCTGCGTTTGTCGACTTGTTCGTTTCGTTCAGTCAGCTTCCGCTGGCTCTGCTCGACGTTGCGTTCCTTCCTGGTCAGCGTCTGCTGCTTCTGTTCGATCGAGTCTTCGCGCTTCTCCAGTCGGCGTTCCTGTTCGCGCAATTCGGACCGGGTTGATTCGATCTCGCGGTTGAACTGTTCACGGCGTGTGAACAAGTCGTCCTTCACGCGCAGTTCGGCGTCTTTCAGGACCCGCTCGGCATCTTTGCGTGCCCCATCAACCAACTCCGTCGCGCGGGTTTGCGCGTGCGATTCGAGCAGTTGAATACGCTCCTGATCAACAAGTGTCTTGTTGGTGAGGACCTTCCGGGCGATCATGAAGCCGATCGCCAGGCCAAGAACGAGAGCAAGCAGCAGAAACGCGACACCCTCAGGCGTCCACATGGGGCACTCCTATCAGAGGCCCGTCATTTTCCTGACCCGCCCGGTACAACTGGTCGCACACAGGATTGATTGCGATCAGGGGGCAACGGGACCAAGCCGTGGGAGTGAGCGATAGAACCGGGCGGCTCAATCCATGATGCATGTTGAAAACGGCCGGCGGGCAGCAAACCACGAAGCACGATTCGCGACCCGGCGACATCGGCGAACGAAATGCGCCTGACCGCCGGTACAAACCGGCGGAGCATCAGCAGCATCAGGATCGCGAACGTGGCCGACACGCGGGAGTCTCTTTCGCTCGTGGTGCCCGCAGACCGGAAGATCAAAATCAATCCCACCGGCAAGGCTGGCAAAGTCGTGACGAGAGTTATTGGCAAGCGGTCGCAAATTTCAGAACGCGGTACGGCGGGATACAGAACCCGCCGACCGTCCAGACCTGACCGATCGATGTCTTGGAATAGGATTTTTATGAACTTGAAGGGTCCGAAGGCCCAACAAAATAGGCATACCATCACTTCGCCAATTCGTCGAGCAGCAGTCGATTGACCGTCTCCGCGTTGGCCATCCCTTTGGTTTCCTTCATCACCATGCCTTTGATCCGGTCGGCGGCCTTGGTTTTGCCCGCCTTGAAGTCGGCCACGGCCTGCGCGTTGGCTGCGATCGCCCGGCGGACGATCTCACGCAGCTGGTCTTCATCGGCGACGACGACCAACCCCATCTTCTTGATCGTGGCAGCCGCGTCGCCCCCCTCGGTGAGCATCAGGGTGAATGCTTCGCGCGCCTTGCTCATCGGCAGGCCGATCTTGCGTGCCTCGCTGAGCAGACCGCCCAAGTGTTCAGCCGGCATCGGGAACGTGTCCCAGGTCTGGTCGTCCCGCTTCATCATGCCAAGCACGTCGTTGGCGATCCAGTTGCATGCGGCCTTGGCATCGCCGGCGGAAGCGGCCACAGCTTCAAAGTAGGCGACGCACTTGCGGCCTTGCGCGGTCAGCACCCCCGCGTCGTAGGTCGAGAGGTCATACGGGGAGGTCTGCAACCTTGCACGCTGCGCGGCCGGCAACTCCCCAAGACCGGCACGCACGGCCGCCACTTCCTCGGCGGAAACTGTCACGGGCACCAGATCGGGTTCGGGGAAATAGCGATAGTCGGCCGACTCTTCCTTGGTGCGCTGCACCTTGGTGACGCCGCGGGCGTCGTTCCATCCGGCGGTTGTTTTGTTCCCGGGCGACAAGCGGATGCCGTCTTTGGCGAACTGTTCGAACTGCCGTGATGCCTCGTACTTGATCGCCCGCTCGATCGAGCCGATGCTGTTGAGGTTTTTGATCTCGACAATCGGCGTCACCGCATCGGTACCGTCGGGCAGTGGTATGCGAACATTGACGTTGGCATCGCAACGCAGCGAGCCTTCCTGCATTTCGCAATCGGAAACACCGATCTCGCGCAGCAGCAGGCGCATCTCCTCGACGTAACTGCGTGCCTCTTCGGCCGAGCGGATCTCCGGCTTGCTGACAATCTCCAGTAGTGGCGTTCCGGTACGGTTCAGGTCGATGCGTGTGTCGCCTCCCCGGCCTGACTCATCGTGCAGATTCTTGCCGGCATCCTCTTCGAGGTGTGCGCGGAAGATGCCGATCCGGCGCGGGCTGAACTCCTTGCGCGGGTCGGCCGCGGCGTTGACTTCCAACCAGCCTTCGCTGCTGAACGGCAAGTCGTACTGGCTGGTCTGGAAATTCTTCGGCAGGTCGGGGTAGTAGTAGTTCTTGCGGTCCCACTTGGTGAACGGCGCGATCTCGCAGTTCAGCGCGAGAGCGGCGCGCATCGACAACTCAAAGGCCGTGCGGTTCATCACGGGCAGCACGCCCGGCATGCCCAGGCAGACGGGGCATACTTGCGTGTTGGGCGGTGCCCCGAAATCGGTGGTACAACCGCAGAACAGCTTGGTCCGCGTCGATAACTGGACGTGGACTTCAAGGCCGACGATCGTCTGGTAAGGCTGGTTCATGCTGATGTCGTGGCTCATTTCTTTTTCTTGCGATGACCGGCGCCGCCGTTGGCGTGGCCGTTGGTCTTGCCGGCAAGCAGAGCGCGAAGCTCGGCGACTTCAGCTTCGGCACGGTCGGCGCGGGCGCGTTGCTCGTCGGCGCGGGCGCGTTCCGCTTCATCTGGAAGGAGCACCAGCTCGCCTTCTTCAGTGAAGAAGCGGATCCACCGATCTTCGTAACGCATGATGGGCCCATCCCACGGTCCGATCCACAGGCCGAGTTCGCGAGACCAGAGACGGCCGACCTTGTCGAGTTTCAGTGGCTTATACCGTAATGGATCGAGCCGCCAGCCTTCCAGCCGCCTCGAAAAGGGATCGTAGCAGTAGTATTCGTTCACGTGCAGCCGCTGCTCGTAGATTTCCTTCTTCTCTCCGCGATCAATGTCGATGGTCGAAGGTGAGCAGAGTTCGATGACCACATTGGGCGTGCGACCACCTTCCTTCCAGACGCACCAATACGGTCGCATCGGCCGATGGTTGGTGTTCTTCACGAAGAAGAAGTCAGGTCCGCGGAAATCGCGATTGCGTGCCTGCTCTTCGCTGAAGTAGACAAACATGTTGCCGGCGGTGTAGAAGTCGTCTCGTTCGCGAAAATGGTGGTTGATGCTGTCGACTAATGTCACGAACTGTTTGACGTGCCAGTCGGATTCCAAGGGCTCACCATCGCTTTCGATCAACTCTACGTTCGGGATCAGATCCTCAATGGGTGGATGCACGGGA
>JBBQII010000340.1:0-5133 GCA_038324795.1 Gemmatales bacterium | reverse complement strand
AGCCCGCCGTGGTCTCGCAAGAAACACATCGGCCTCACGGCTCGACGCTCGCCAAACACTCTCCGCATCTTGCGTAAAAGTTCAGAAGTAAGAAGCTAATTTGTACTCATCTCGCGGCGCAAGATGAGTACCGTCAGAATAGGACATTACCAGACCTCGCAGCAGCCTGTTGCGAAATGGGAGGCCCCGATTCGATGAAAAAGAAAGGCGTCGTCACAAAACGGGCCCCGCTCGCCCTGAGCCGCGACAAAAAAGGCGTCAAGCAACTCGCCGAAAAGGGACAGGTCATCACCCGGCCCGCGGACGTCCTCTAAGAGCCTCTCGTGCTCGAATTCCCCGGCCTGGACGAAAAGGCCGGCTACTCCGAATCGGATCTCGAATCGGCCCTGATCTCCCATCTTGAAAAGTTCCTGCTCGAACTCGGCAAAGGCTTCCTTTTCGAGGCCCGCCAGAAGCGGTTCACCTTCGATGGCGACCATTATTTCCTCGACCTGGTCTTCTACAACCGCCTGCTCCGCTGCTACGTCGTGATCGACCTGAACTCGGCAAACTCACGCACCAGGACCTCGGCCAGATGCAGATGTACGTCAACTGGTACGACCGCCACGCCAAACTCCCGGACGAAAGCCCCACCGTGGGCCTGCTCCTGTGCCGGGAGAAGAAAGAGGCCATCGTCGAACTAACCCTGCCCAAGGCCGCCAACATCCACGCCCGCGAGTATCAGCTTTACCTGCCGTCCAAAGACTTGCTCAAAGCCAAGCGTCTCGAACGGACGAACGCCGCCGGGGCGAACGAATGACGGTTGAGACTTTCTTTGAGAAGTTTGAATTGTTCGTGGGCGCGCCGGACGCGGTAGGAAAGATGCGCGGGCTTGTCTTGGAACTTGCGACGCAAGGTCGGCTTGCGCGCAAACAACATCATTCCCACTGGCAAGGGCCCGCGTTAGCTGCCGGCCGGTGATCAAGCCGCTTAGTTTCCGCAGACGACGTGCACTTCATCAACGCCAGCGAACACTTTGTGAAAGGCAAACGTCAGTACCAACTGACAGAAGAGCACGTGGCTATCATGCGCAGCCTTGGGCGTTGCTTACCCTGGGCAGGGTCGACAGGCCTGCGGGCCGTCGCTCGGTCACAGTGAAGTTCACCACGCGTTCGCTATGGCACTATTTGAAATCATCTTGTGGAAGCGGTCCTCAACTCGCGCGAAGTCGGCGAAAACTCGGGAAGGATGGGCGGGCGATGGGCGGCGAATGCTTTGTCAGCGCTTCAATGTCAGCGTCTGGCCCGCCTTGGCATTCTTCTGCTCGATCCGGCCTTTGCCGTGGGGGAGGATGATTTCGACGTCGCATGCTTCGTCTTTCCCCAGGCCGAAATGCGCCACAGCGGCCTGGCCGGAGGCGTAGCCGTAGCCGGCGGAGATGTCGCGGCTGCCGAGGAGGGCGGACTTGTCGCCGAGCTTGCCGGCACTGTAGATGTTCACGCGCGAGCCGATGCCCATGCGGTTGACGCCGTTGCCGCCTTCGACACGGACGTTCAAGTAGTTGCCGCCGGGGGTTTCGTTCTTCAGCAGCAGCGAGCGGCCTTCGATCCACCAGTTGGCGAGGAAGAAGTCGAGTCGGCCGTCGTTGTCGAAGTCGCCCGAGGGGCCGGGGGCCATGTAGATGATCTTCTTGTCCTTGATGATCTTGTCGAACAGTTCACCGGTCTTCTTGATCGCGAGATCGTCGGCGTTCGGAAAGTCGTTGACGGCCCAGGCGTCATCCCGGAAGACGGGCAGGCCGTCCTTGATGCCCCGATGGCGGAAGATCACGGGGTACGGTTTGCCGTCCTTGAACTTGACGACGCTGCAGGAGATATCGGGCCAGCCGTCATTGTCGAAGTCCTGGATCTCGACATGCGGGGCTTTCAGGCCCAGCGGGGTCAGGCCGACTTTCGCGGTCACGTTCTCGAACGACGGGATGCCGTCCTTGATGCCGCGGTTCAGGTACAGCCGATTGGCGACCGGCACCTTCCATGGCGACGAGTAATGCTGCCCCTGCACGATGTCGAGCAGGCCATCGCGGTTGACGTCCGCGAAGCAGATGCCGCAGACCATGTTGTCGCCGCCGGTCCCTTCCCAGGAGAAGACCTTCTCCGGATCGGCCATCGGCTTGAACTTGCCTTTGCCGTCGTTGAGCAAGAGCACATTGCCGCCGTTCGATGACGACAGGAAGAAATCGGGCCAGCCATCGTTGTTCACATCAGCGGCGGCGACGCCCAGCCCGGGGATGTTCTCGGGGATGCCGACATCGCGGGAGACATCTTCGAACTTCAGGTCGCCCTTGTTGTGGAACAGGCGCGATGCCTTGGTCTTCGACCCGTTGTAGTTGATGAACGGATCCTCGCCGACGAGCAGGTCGAGCAGGCCGTCGCCATCGTAGTCGAGCACCGTGACACTGCGGCCGCCGAAGGCGTCGGGGCAGGCGGGGTTGTCTTTCGAGATGTCGGTGAACTTGCCGCCGCCGTCGTTGCGGAAGAGCGTGCAGCCACGGAACTCATGGCCTTCCTTCATCACCATCTTGCTGTTGGCGGCCACGGGCATGCTGCCGACATACAGATCGAGATCGCCATCGTTGTCGAGGTCGGCGAAGACGACGCCGGTGCCGCGTGTCGAGATGTTCAGCGCCTTTTGATCGTCGAGCGTGAACTTGCCCTTGTTGTTGCGCAGGAGCATGTTGGGCTTCGAGCCGTCGTTGTGAAACGTGGCCACGTAGAGATCAAGCCAGCCGTCGCCATCGACATCGCCCCACCCGGCCCCATGCCCGCGGATGCCGGACACCAACGGCGTGACACCCGTCTCGTCGCCGACATCGCGGAAGACGAACGGGTAATCCGCATGCACCATCGTCGGAAGCAGCAGAGACAATGCCAGCGCGATTCGAATCATGTTAAACCCCGTTTAGCGGCGATGCCAACGGCATCGCGGAGAGAGAAGCATCGCATCCACGGGAAGTTCTATCACGAAAAGAAGTCCTTGGGAACATTCGCGGGCCGGGAGAAGTTATCCTCCCGATTGGGCCGGGGGCCAAGAACTGTCTTGGCCTTGGCGGCGTTGGTGATGTCGTTCGTGAATGGGCCTTTGGGCGCGGCAACGAGGGCTGCGACCTCGGGGTCTTTAGGGGGCCCCTTGGTAACCGGTCCGAAATTGCTGCCGCTCGTGATCGGTATGGAAGTGGCGACCGGATTCGTCGCGCCCTTCCATTTGAACTGAAAGTGCCACACCAGATGCCATATGACGTGGGAAAGCGCTTGAACTTTATTCTGCGGGTCGATGACAACCAGGACGGTCGTGAACTCAAGATCGGCCCTGAAGTCGAACATGAAGTTGGGAGCATTGGTATCGCGGTTATCCAGAAACGCCTTCGACTTGCTCATCGGAGCGTCGCCTGTCTTGCCCGGCAGAACGCCCAGATCGACCGACTGGGAGACAACTCGCTTGTCGCCTTTTTTGACAGGTTTGTTGAAGGCGGGAACGCGGCTGCTGAACGGGGAAAAACTGCCGACCGTATCGAGCGTGACCTTGGGCGAAACATTCGCATCGTGCTTGAGAATGATATGCCCTTCGTTTTGCGTTCGGCCGACGTAGATGTCCTGGATCGCGAACACCTTGGCAATTTGAAGGAAGCCGAAGTTGAATCCGGTCATGTCGGCTTCGTCTTCTGCATCGAGCAGCATATCGAACTTGGCGTTCATTTTGATGACGGGGTCTGTAACTCCTGCCAGCCCGGCGGTCGCGACTTGTGCCGCGTTCACGCCCTGCGTCAGATGAGCCAGAGCGATCTGCGAACCGCCCGTGCCGACGATCTCGACGGTCGGCTTCGCCTTGCTGACACCTGCATCGACGGTCATCACGACCGATGCGGGATCAACCTGAATGACCCGGCGGATGACGCCGGCCGTATCGCCATGAATGCGGGAGACCGGCCCACCTCCCATGACTTCATTCGCCACACGATCCGCTTCGGCTTCAACAGGATCATGCGGATCCCCCACGGCAACGGCACTGCGATTCGGTTGCCGCGTAATTCCTCGCTGCTGAAGAACGTGCACCAGTTCATGGGCGAGCAGCAGTCGGCCTTCATGGGTTGCCGGGGCGTACTGCCCCTCACCGAAGACGATGTCCGCCCCCAGGGTGAACGCCCGCGCTTGCAGCGATTGGGCGGCGCGGGCGGCATAGGGGCCGGTGTGGATCCGAACCTCGCCGAGCGAGGTGCCGAATCGCGACTCCATGAACGACCGCGTTGCGGGGTCCATCGCAGCGCCTGGCGGCAACCGCTTCACGGCCGGAACGGTGACGAATTCGGCACGGGAATAGTGCATGGTCTGCTCGTTTGCTGGTAATGCGGACATCCACAGTTAGCCGACTATGCCACGGGTTTCGCGGTCGTCAGGGTGAACTGGTTGGCGGCAGTCACCGTCTGGCTGCCCTCTTTCGCCTTCGACTGGGCCAGGATCAGCGCGTCGAGCCGGGCCATCGTCAGGCGACCCACGATGCCGTCAGCGGTAAGGCCATTGGCCTTCTGAAACTGGCTGACGACTCGAAACGTCTCTGCACCGAAGATGCCGTCGGCGAGACGCCGGCCGCTTCCCGTGGTGATCGGCATCGAGAAGCCCAGGTCGACGAAGGCTTGCTGGATCATCGCGATGGCGTCGCCCTTTTCGCCCTGCCGTATCGACGGGTTACTGTTGGACGCCTGAACCAGGCGCGCGTTCTTCGAAAATCGGCCTGCGCTGAGAGCCATTGTGATTCACTCCAGATCGGCGTGAGAGGTGTACTCACCGCTTGATGCGTTAATGCTCGACGGTGCGGACAACAGAGTGGGCGAATTCTCAAATCTTTCGAAGAAATGCGGTTTCGCTGAACTGTCTGCACTATGGCTTCTCGCTTGGCCCGCAGCCGCACGGCACCCGGCCGCAGGTGGGGCAGCCGCCGCCGTACTTGGTGGCCATCGCTTCATCGAGATTCACGCCGGCGATGTTGGCGAGCGTCGCCAGCCAGGCCAGGACGTCCGCGAACTCGGCCGACGTCCGGGCGTGGGTCTGCTTGCCGCGCAGGGCCTCGGCCAGTTCGCCGACTTCTTCCATGAACCACATG
>JBBQII010000339.1:0-5146 GCA_038324795.1 Gemmatales bacterium | reverse complement strand
GACGAACGGCACGTTGAGGATCAACGGGGACAACTCGGCGGCAATCGGGGCTATATCAGTATCTGCCAACGCCACTCTTGGCGGCGGCGGCATTATCGGCGGGAACGTTACTGTCGCCGCCAATGGCACCATTTCGCCTGGCAACAGCTTAGGGGCGCTGGTTTTGCAGTCCAACGTGACGATCAACGAGAACGGCATTCTACGTTCCGATCTGGCGACCACCGGCCCGGCGACGCCCGGCAACACGGGCGGGTTCAACTCGGGCTTCCTCGATTTCGACGACACCGCCGTCCGCACGCTCTCGCTGAATGACAATGTGTCGTCGGGGATATTCACGATCAACCTGTTCGACACCAACTCGTCAATGGGTGCGGGAACCTACACGGTCACCCTGGCTCGCCTCAACGCCAGCGGCACCAACGACGGTGTTTTGCTCGATCGAACCAGCGTCGTGACCGCGGGAAGCACGATTGATCCCTTGCACTACAGTGTGAACCAGTCGAACTTCGGCGCGGGCATCAACATCGTCAGCAGCAGTTTGAATTACGTGAACGCGGGAAGTTCAAATCTTCTGCAACTTACCTTTACCACAACCCCCGAGCCGCATCACCTGTTGCTCGTCTGCTCGGCGGTCCTGGCGTTTGGTCTCTTGATTCGCCGCCGGCTGCGGGTAGCCCAGGCGATTTGAAGGTGAGCACGAAATTCAACCACCGACCCCGCGCCAGCACGCTTGGCACGGGGTTGTTTCGTGCGCCATGTTGGAAACGATTCCCGGCAGGAGTCTCGTCGCCGGCCGTCCCTGACTCTTGCCCCCGTGCCTGAAAAGCGGCCCGGGCTTTCAAAAATGCAATTGCAACCTGTGACTCCCCGGATGTTGCATGGGAAACGTAAGTAAGATCACATCGAACGAAGAACGACTACTGCGGCTATTCGTGCCACAATGCTGAGGGGCGGATTGAGGAGGACACGGTAAGCATGTATTCATGGTGTTTGAATTGCCCCGACCGATATGCCCGTAGCCATGAATACTGAACCCTTGGCAAGCTGTAGCGACCCCCGATTGGAACAGCATGTCGACGCTTCTACAACAAAAGTATGCTTCGAGCGGAAGAGCCGCCTTTCGGTCAGCCAAACATAATTCACCGAGTGGCGCGCAAATTGAATATGGTGTGGACACTGATGCTTGGCAATCGCCGTAACGCGTGGTGGTTGGGTTAAAATTCCCCTGAAATCAGCAGGTTCGATAGCGAGAATGTGAAGAAAGTAGATGCATGTGCCGAATAATACTGCCCAACATTTGGTCAGGTGTCCCAATTTTGTTCATTGCACGGTCTGCTCGATGCTTGATCGCTCCTCTCAGCTTTGCCTTCTTTCAATGTGGCGAACTAGCCCTGCCGCTCCACGGATCAAGGATGGTGTCTGAATGACGATCGAACCACGTTTTCGCCTATCAAAGAGCTTCCGTGCCGGGTTGCTGATCGCAGGAGCAGTTGGAGTTGCGGCATGTATAGTGGCATGGTTCCAGGCGCAACGTGAGCAACGCATCGATATGGAGGATCAGGATCGCCGGGCGTATGTCCTCTCATATCAACTGACTGACACTGTTCTGGAGGCACTCCGCCAGGACGACAAAGATGCGGCAAAGGCACTTGCGGTCCATGTCGAAGGGCATCGGCGATTGCTTGGTTTTGCCGTGTTTCGCGAGGATGGCAGACGAGTCGCTTCCGGCAAAGCAGCCGCGGAGTTCGCCGAAGCCATCAAGCCCTCTGTTGAACAAGCCTTGAACGGCAAGCCGGAAGTAGTGCGGACACAACGGGTCCACGATCTGGCCCTGCACAGTCTTGCCACACGACTGACGGATGACAAAGGGGTGGTTCAAGGTGTGCTGGTTGCGCTTCACGATGTCAACGAACTTGAAGAACGGACGGCCTCGCGGCAGTTTCAGTACGCCTTCTGGATTCTGCTGCTGGTTGTATTTCTGGTGATAACCGTAATGACGGTGACCTGGCTGGCATACGAACGCCCGCTGCACAACCTGGCGGAATGGATGCGCCGCCTCAGAACGGGACACACCGCCGAGGCTGTTCCGCCCGGCCTGCAGTTCGCTTTGCTGGCGAGCGAGGCCGAGCGATTGGCGGCCTCGTTTCGGGCGGCGAAATCGAGCGCATCGAGTGATTCCCGCACTGCGGTGCATGATCACAACATCTGGACCCGGGAACGCCTGCGACAACAGGCACTTGATTGTCTGAAGGGCGGCCAACTCGTCATCGCCAGCAATCGCGAACCATACATGCACCAGTTGCGGGATGGCAAGCCGCACGTGATCGTCCCCGCGGGCGGGTTAGTGACCGCGCTCGATCCCATTCTTCAGTCATGCGGCGGAGTCTGGGTCGCGCACGGTGCGGGAGATGCCGACCGCGAAATGTCAGACGACAAAGGGCGATTGACCGTTCCGCCCGGCGATGGCCGCTACACGCTTCGGCGTGTCTGGCTGACGAAGGAAGAAGAGCAGGGCTACTACTACGGGCTCTCCAACGAAGGATTATGGCCGGTCTGCCATTTGGCGCACGAGCGGCCCGTCTTTCGCGCTTCCGACTGGAAGTATTATGTCGAGGCCAACCGCCGCTTCGCGGATGCCATCCTTGAAGAAGTCGGCAGCGGTGCGGCCATGGTGCTGGTCCAGGACTATCAGTTGGCCCTTGTTCCGGAAATGCTGAAGGCCGCCCGTCCCGACATCAGCGTCGGGATCTTCTGGCATATCCCCTGGCCCAATCCCGAAGCATTTCGCATTTGCCCCTGGCGTGCGGAGATCCTCAAGGGAATTCTGGGCGCTGACCTGATCGGGTTCCACCTGCAGCAATACTGCAACAATTTCCTGGACACAGTCGACAGAATGGTCGAGGCACGACTCGACTGGGATCATTTTGCCGTCGAGTTTCGAGGACACCAGTCACTCGTGCGCCCGTTTCCCATCAGCATTGAAAGCTGGGCCGAGCGCAGCGTTCCCGATGGCGACGAACTCGAAGAACAGATTGCGCAACTTCGCGATCAGTACAAGCTCGGCGACTGCCAGACGATCATCGGTGTCGATCGAATCGACTACACCAAAGGGTTGCCCGAACGCATTCGAGCGATCGGGCTGTTCTTCGAGAAGTACCCCCAGCATCGGGGGAAGTACACCTACGTACAACTGGGCGCCCCCAGCCGTACACACCTGCGACGCTACCGGGATCTGGTGGTGGAACTGGAGTCACTGTCGGACGAGATCAACTGGAAGTATCAGACGGACGATTGGAAGCCGATTCGATTTCTCGCGGCCCATCACAGTGCAACCACCGTGCATGCGTTTATGCGTATGTCGCCCGTTTGCATTGTGAGTTCCCTCCACGACGGCATGAACCTCGTCGCCAAGGAGTACGTCGTTTCACGGGTGGACGGCGATGGCGTTCTCATCCTCTCCGAGTTCGCCGGGGCCGCACGGGAACTGTGCGACTCGCTGGTCATCAACCCGTACGACACGGAGCAGTTCGCGAATGCCATTCGCTACGCGGTCGAGATGGATTCCGATGAGCGCCGCAGTCGTATGAAGCGAATGCGGAACATTGTTGAAGAACGCAATGTCTATTGGTGGGCCGCCAGCTTCCTGGCTGAACTGTCGGCCGCGCGCAACGTCGAAGGCAGCGCGACCAAGCAATTTCAAGCGACAAATGCACCAGCCGCTCCCGTTGCCAGGAGGCCCCACTCTGTCGCACGCTAATCCTGAAAATCCGGCACAGTGCTTGAGTGCAATCATGGACGATGAGTCATCGCCGTTTCGTGAACTCCTTTGTCAGTTGACGGCAGCCTATCGCAATGGCAAGCCCCTCGTCATCCTGTCGGACTACGACGGGACACTGACCGGTTACTTCGACCATCCGGACCTTGCGGTGCTTTCACCGCGGACCAGGTCGGCGTTGGGCAAGTTGTCGGCCCTGCCCAACGTGTTTGTAGGTGTCGTCAGTGGCCGCGCGCTCGGCAATCTGCGGCAGATGGTTCAGTTGGAAGGTCTCTACTACGCGGGGACAACCGGATTGGAGATTGATCTGGTCGGCTCCGTGATCGAACATGATCGCGCAGCGGAACTCAAACGGTGGATAGAGCCGCTTGCGACAAGAATGCACAAGGCGACAGAAGCGTTCGCCGGGACCTGGCTGGAGAACAAACCCTACGGGTTTACAGCACACTATCGCCATCTTGACCCGGATCGCAAGACGGACTTCCAAACGACCTTTCAGAGTATCGTCACGCAGACGAACATCCCCATCAAGACAGTGGATGTCTCGCTTGGCCTCGAAATGATACTGGACATCGGCTGGAACAAAGGGACCGCCATCGACCGAATTCTCGACTCCATTTCAAACGATGCCTTTGTCTTTTTCGCCGGGGATGCAGCCAACGACCTGGAAGCCTTTGAAACCGCTCGGCGTCGTCAAGGCGTGACACTTGCAATCGGACATGAAGTCGAATTCGACACCGACTTCCGATTTGGTTCCCCTGAAGCCCTCGGCGAACTCCTTTACAAGCTGCACGAGGAACTGTCACCGTCCTGACGACAAACGGGTCAGGAGTCGATTCGGCTTGTCGGCGAACTGTCGGAATCTCTTCGTTGGCTGACCGTGACCCATACGCACCGCACCGTCAGCAAGGGCCCGCTGCACAAGGGGCGGTTTAAGTCGTTCCCGTTCCAGGCCGACGACCATCTACTGACCGTCTTTCGTTACGTGGAGCATCGCTTCGTCAATGAAGCGGAACTGGCTGCGTTGCGCGGGTGTGTCGAGCGAGGCACCCCTACGGCGACGGTGCCTGGACGGTCGCCACGGCAAAAGATCTCGGCTTGGAATCGTCCCTGCGGCCGCGCGGCAGGCTCCGTAAGCCGTCGGAGGCGTGAGGGAAAGAGTCCCGCCCCCTTTGAATGTCTCCGGCAGACGACCGCTCAGCCGGTCGCGTGATTGTCAGGAGGAAATAACGAGTCCGATCAATCTCACCGATGGACTCAACCTGCCCCTCGCGGCAAAGCAAGCCAGCGGCTCGCCGGGAGTGGAAATGAGCGGCCGATCAATGGCCGTGCAGGTTTACCCGAGACGGCATTGGTGTCGAGAAAGGCGCT
>JBBQII010000338.1:0-5152 GCA_038324795.1 Gemmatales bacterium | reverse complement strand
CAGGTAAAGAAGCATCCGCAACGCGGACGCAGGCACGACGACCGGTTCCGCATCGTCGCCCTCGCCCAGACAGAGGCGGACGCTGGAACGCTTCCCGAACTTACGGCCTGCCAACACCCGGCTCGACTCCTGGGCAAGGCGCGTGTCCGCCTCGGTCGGTGCGACTGTCTCGAAATCCCCGCGAATCAGTGTGGACATCGGTACGCTCTCCTTCAAACGGGGCACCTCGCAACGCACCACGTAGTCGAAATATTCGCAACAGTCGAAATAGTCGAAACGACTACTTCCCGATGCAGAACCTCGAAAAGATCCGGTCGAGCAGATCGTTCGTGTAGACGGCCCCGGCCATTTCGCCGATCTGTTCCAGGGCGAGGCGCAGTTCCAGCGCCAGCAGTTCCGCGGGCTCGTCGAACAGCACGATCTGATGGGCGGCGCGCAGGTGCGTCAGGGCCTGTTCCACATGGCCGCGGCAACGGCTCAGGCTGGGGGCCAGGGCCGGGCGTCGTGCGGCCCGCACACGCTCAGCCAGCGCTTGCTTCAGGGCGTTGATCCCCTGCCCCGTCAACGCGCTGACGGCCAGCGCCTCGCCGGGCGGTACGCCGAGATCCGCCTTGGTTCGCACGCGCAGTGCGGCAACCGTGGGTGAATCGGCATTGTCCGTCGTGCACCAGAGCAGCAGGCCGGCCGAGCTCGATTGCGCCCTTGCAAGTGCCTGCGCCTGTGATTCGATGTCGTTGGCGGCAGCCTGTCGACCGGCGGTGTCGACCAGTTCAATTGACATTTCATCGAGCACGACCGAGCGCGACAGGTAGTCGCGCGTGGTGCCCGGCCGATCGCTGACGAGTGCCAGCGGCTTCCCGGCCAGCACATTGAAAAGGCTGCTTTTGCCCGCGTTCGGCTCGCCGATGAGTACGACACGGAACGGCCGATCGCTGACGGCGCGTGATTCCAGTTGTCGCCGCAGATTCAACAGATGGGCCAGGCCGGCACCGATGCGACCGAGCATCTCCGGCTTGTTCACGAACTGAATATCTTCATCCGCGAAGTCGAGCCCCGCTTCGATGTCGGCCAGCAGGTTCAACAGGTCGTTCCGCTGCGCCTGCAGCGGCGTGGTCAGCCCCCCGGCCAACTGCGTCAGCGATTGGACCAGTTCATCTGGCGTCGCGGCGTCGATCACCGCGAGTACCGCTTCGGCCTGCGTCAGGTCCTTCTTGCCATTGAGAAACGCCCGTTGCGTGAACTCGCCCGGCCCGGCCGAGCGCGCGCCGGTACTCAACAGTTCGGCCATCAGTGCATCGAGCAATGGTGATGAAGAAATGAGATGGAATTCAGCCGTGTCCTGCCCCGTGTAGGTGCGCGGGGCAGCGGCGAACAGCAGCATGGCCGGCAGCGGAGAATGCAGACCGGTTAGTCGCAGATGGCCGACAAAGCAACCGCGCTGGTTGATCGGCGGCACCGGAGTGAAGACACGCACCACCGCGTCACGCACGCCCGGCCCGCTCAGACGCACAATCCCGCGCTTACCCGGTCCCGGCGGCGAAGCCAGCGCGACGATCGTATCATCGGGATGCTGCATGAAATTCACTTCGCGCCGTTACATCACTGCTTCGACTTCTTTGCCGGTGACTTGCCGTTGTCCTTCTCGGAGGGTCGCTCGAACTTTTCGAGAAGCAGCGTCACGGTACGGTCGCCGTCGGCGATCTCCTGCTTCACCATGCCCACCTTCGGCGCGTACCAGATGGTGTTCCGGAACGCTCCCGCGCGATCGGGAATTTCCGAGCGCACGGCCACCGCTTTGTACTTGCCCGCAGGAACGGTTATCTCTTCTTCTTCGATCTCGTAGCTCAGTGTCGCCCGTTTGTCGTTGATCTTGTATTGCGCCTCCCAGGTCAGGCCCTGCGTGGCGGGGAACTTGCAAATCGTCAGCGGCGGCTCGATGTCGGCCGAATCAAGGCGATGGCGGAATGCACCATCCTTGGTAAGCGACAGATGCTCTGTGGCAATGACGCGGTTGCCGAGCCTCGCTTCCAGTCGCACACATCGCGCTTCGCCGATGCGATCGACCCCGGCCACATTCACCACCAGGCGATCGTCCTGCCCCTGGATCTTGTAGGTCCAGCGCATGCCCGTGTTCAGGGGGAACAGGTCATGTTCGACCGGCCTTTCTTCCTGGGCGATGGCATTCGAGGTGATGAGCAAACACGACAACAGCGGGATGAAGGTTCGCATCGATTGAAACCTCAGGAGTCGGCATGTTCTCCAGTGAAGCCGCGACGCGCGGCGGAGCGTTACGTCGAACGCTACCACGCGGCCTACTCGAGATAGCGGATGCGCTTGTTGACATCGGTATTCACCGAATGGTACTGCATTTCGAGATTGCCGGGGCCGAAGACGTTACGCATTTCTTCCATGTCGTCGAGGCCGACGCTGTTGGAAAAGATCGTCTGCAGGTACTCGATGCCGATCCTGGACGGGCGCAGGTGCTCGGCATCATAGAAGCATTCGTGCATCGGCCGGGCATGAATCAGGCCCCAGCGGTCGCGCAGCATGTGGGCGGGGATGTCTGCAACGTGGAACCCCTTCTCCCGATTCCACTGCAGCATCGACACACAGTTGATCTGGCCTTCAAGCAGCATGTCGACCGCGTGGCCGCCGAGCTGCGTTGCGTGAAAGCGGTCGAAGTGAATCGGTCGTCCGCCGCGCTGGGTGTGGCCGATCTTACGAGTGAAGATGGCCGCGTTGGCGGATTCGTTGCGGCGTTTGCTGGTGAAGTAGTCGTCCCCCAGACGCTTGATCAGCAGATCACGCAGCGCTTCGGAGGCACCGCTGAGGATCTTGTTGCCGGCGGGGTCCGTCGACGCCGTCTCGGCACCGAGTTCTTCGCCCTTTTCGTCGACGATCCCCTCGCCGCAGACGATCACGACATGCTTCTGCAGGTCGTAAATCTCGCGGATGCGGTCGACGAGATTCTCCGTGTTTAACTTCGATTCGGGCACCAGCAGCAGGTCGGGCTGGCCGTAGCACGAACCCAGCGCGATGTAGCCCGAGTGCCGGCCCATCACTTCGACGATGGCGATGCGGCGATGGCTCTCGGCCGTGGTGCGGATGCGCTGCACGCCGGTGGCGGAGACGAATACCGCAGTGGCATAACCGGGCGTGACGTAGTTCACCATGCGTTCGAGGTCGAAAACGGTGCGAGACTGGGCCCGGCTGTAATGCACCTTGCCGTCGGGGCCCTCCGTGCGCATCCATTCGTCGGGTTCGTTGCGGTAGTTCAGGCCCAGATCATTGTCGATCGTTTTGGGGGCGAGCACGGTCGGCAGCGAATCGCCGATCGCCTGCATACCATTGAGCGTGCCGTCGCCGCCGATGCAGATCAAGCCGTCGATATGCATTCGCCGCAAGCGTTCCGATACCTGATTGATGGTCTTGGTGTCGTTGGCGTCGACATAGTCGCGGGAGGAACCGAGGATGGTGCCGCCGAACGTCGGATCAAGTTCCGGGATCGTGGTATACAAGGGGTTGAGTTGCACATGCGGCACCTTGGGATTCAGCAGGCCGCTGAACCCCTTGATGAAGCCGATCATCTCGACTTTACGCTGATTGGCGCGCACGACTGCGCCTGAGATCGTTGCGTTGAGAGCGGGTGTGTCGCCGCCCGCGGTCAGGATGCCGATACGTTTCATGGCTGCCGGTGGAGATCGGGGGTCGGTCGGGAGAGGCGCACCCGATGCCGACTACTCGCCGACACGGGCAACAATTGTGATCGACCGACTACCTGGCCATCAAGTAAGACTGCAGTTCTTTGTACAGAAACTGGCAACGGTTACGCCAGTCCGGCATCTGGAACAGGACAGGATCGGTGAAGGGACGGAACACGGCGGTCACGCTGAGGCGATTGTCGCGCGGGTCGGGCTTTTCCATGCGCAGTTCGATCTCGACGGGCGGGTGTTCCTTTTTCACCTGCTTGATGTTGATGCGCCCGCTCTGCGATGCGGCGGGCGTACCCAGTCGCATCTTCAGCAATCCCGGCTCACTGGCGGTGACCTTGCCGCCCAGATCTTCGAGGAAGCCCCGCAGTTTCACGACGGCGATCCGTTCGGGCATCCACGCATCGATCTGGTGGACAATCGCGTTGCGTTCGACGATCGCCGGCTTCGGTGTCGGCATGGCGGCCACTGGTTCAGGCGTTCCTTCGGGCCGTGCCGCTTCCCAGATATCCAGCCCTAACGCCTCGCTGAAGCGCGTCGCCACCTCGCGCGCGGTCTGCGGCCTCTCGACGGCAAACTTCGCCAGGCACATGTTGATGACGGCTTCCACGGCCGGCGGCACATCGCGGGCCCCGGCCACGGCCAGCGGCATCGGCTTCTCGTTCAGGTGGGCACGCAGGATGCGATTGACGTCGGTGTACGGGAACGGCAGTTGTCCGGTGAGCATCTCGTAGAGCATCACGCCGATGCTGTAGATGTCCGCCCGGGGGTCGACTTCGTCGCCGCGGAGCGACTCGGGGCAGATGTAGCTGGGTGTTCCCGACGCGGAAAGCTGCTCAGCCCCTGCCAGGCGTTCAGCAGTGATGTGCGGCTTGCCCGCGAGCTGCGCGAGGCCGAAGTCCATCACTTTGACGGATTCTTCCAGCGTGCCGGCACCGACCACCATAAGGTTGGCCGGCTTCAGATCGCGATGCACGATCCCGATGGCATGAGCGGCTTCCAGAGCATGGCACAGGTAGCCGAGGAGCAGGCCGACGTGGCCGACGGACAGCCGCATCTGCTGATCGAGAAGGGCTTCGAGCGTTACGCCGGGCACGAACTCCATCACCAGGGACGGACCGTGGGGATCATTGCTGGAAAAATCGAGGAGCTGAACAATGTACGGGTGCTTCAACTTCGCCATCGATTGGATTTCGCGCTCGAACAGTTGCCGGAACCGCGGCTGGCTGGCGACGGCCGGGTGCATGATCTTGACGACCAGGCGTTTGTCGGGTTGGCCGAGGGGGTGGGCGAGCCACACTTGCCCCATGCTCCCTTTGCCGAGGAGACCGAGGGACGTGTATCGGCCCATGAACTGATCGGGCATGCCTTGAAACTCCGGGGAAGGCTTACCCGAATCCTAGCACGCGATTGCTACCGCGCCAAATCGGCACTCAGGCAGC
>JBBQII010000337.1:0-5154 GCA_038324795.1 Gemmatales bacterium | reverse complement strand
GAAGTCGGCACGGGCACCAGCCGTCCCGACGGGATCGATCAACGCATGTAAAAGTGATGATTCGTCACCAGCGAGGCGGGGCAGCTTTACCTTGGCGTTCGACGGCCGAGGCCGAAGGAGATTCGAGATGATTCGCTTGATGGTCCTGCTCTTCGTCCTCCCCGCGCTGGCCCTCGCGGCTGACGATCCGATCAAGGCGGAACTCGATAAGGCGCGGGCCAAACACGCTGAGGTCTTGGACGCCGCCAGGACCAAACTGGTCGCCTCGCTGGACGCAAAACTTCTTGAGGTAGCCGGTAAGGGGGATCTGGAGGGCGCCAAGGATCTCAAGTCGCAGAAGGTGCTGTTCGAGAAGGACGGTAGCCTTCCCAAGTCAGCGCCAATGGCCCGCGCCAAGGCGGATACGAGTCCGAGGTTCGCACGGCCGACGAGGGGTTGCGTAAGGCGCTCGAAACGGCCAAGGTTGAATACACGCGGGCAATTAAGCTCGACGAGGCCTCGGCAGTCGCCGAGGAACTCAAACGGAACGCCGACGTCATCCCGGCGAAAAAGGGCTATGCCCCCGCTGCGAAGGAGAAGGAACCGACGGTGGTGGCCACTTGGGCCCACCAAGTCGGGCAAGGAAAGGACACGGTCCGGTCCACCTTCAAACTGTACTCGAACGGCAAGATCAATTCGCCGACAGGCCGGCCCACTTGGTACATCAAGGGCGGGTTACTAACTCTGAGGTGGCCAGATCCCAAAGCACCCGGCGGGGCGTGGGACGACGTGGTCAACTTAGCGAGTGACGGCAAGAGTTACGCGGGTAAGAACGACAAGGGCACCCCGATCTTCGGAGTCAAGCTCGCATCGGGAGACATCAACGCGGAGAAGAAGAAGTAACCCCGAGAGCGAAAACGACACCGGACAAAGCGTTGCACTTCACTTGGCCGGCATTACGGTTTTCCGAGGTATGACGTTCCTTGCCACCGACCCGGCAAGTGAACGCAGGTGTTCGGCGGCAGAAGCGAGGAGCTCCGATGTGGCGGACCTGGGTTTACTCGGTTGCAGGCGTTCTTCTCGCGACCCAGCTTTGCGCGGGGGTCGGGTGTCGTCGCCAACCGCCTTCGGAACCGACTGTTCCTGACACGCCTGTGTCTGCCATGGATGAACTGCCCGTCGTGAACATCGACACACCCGTGGCTATCCTCAAAGGGCATAACAGCCTCATCTACGGTGTTGCGTTTTCTCCGGATGGCAAAACGTTGGCCTCAGGCTGTGAGGATTCGGACGGTATCAAGCTGTGGGATGTAGCGACTGGTCAAGTGAAAGACCGACTCAAGGAGAAAACGGGCTTTATCCTCTCCGTGCAGTTCCATCCTGATGGCAACATACTCGCTTCAACGAGTGGCTGGGATGCGGCGTTCGTCTCCGGGATATTGGCAAGGAAACCGAGCCTGTGAGGCTTGAGGCCCCGTTCGGCGAAGAGGATGCTTCAACGACCATCACAACCCCCGACGGAAAGAAGACGTATCGGGGGCAGATCAAGAGTGTCTCGTTCCACCCGAAAGGAAAGATCCTGGCGACCGCTGGCCCCGGCCGATCGGTGCGCGTGTGGGACATCCAGGCCAGGAAACTGCTGACCACGCTCCCGGCGCATCCAGGCACCGTTACGGCCGTCGCCTTCAGCCCCGACGGCAAAACGCTGGCTACGGCGAGTGTCGTCGGGAATTCAAGTAAAGAACCCGGATCTTTGAAACTGTGAGACACGGCCAATTGGCAGGAAACCGGAAACCTCCCCGGCCCCAAGTCGGCGGTGGATTCGATTGCCTTTCATCCGAAGGGCACAACGGTCGCAACGGTCGAGACCCAGGGAAAATTGCGGTTGTGGGATGTTGCTCAGAAACAAGAATCGTTCGCCATCCCGAGCCAATCGGATGGGTTACGAACTTCGGCATGGAGCTCCGCCGTGGCGTTCAGCCCCGATGGGGCGATGATTGCGTACGTGGGCAGGGATGGAAATGCGAAGCTTATTGCCGCAGAAAAGCCCAGGGAAATCCGGATACTGCAAGGCGATAGCAAGGCGGTTGCCACAGTTGCCTTCAGCCCCGATGGCAAGACCCTGGCAACCGCCGAAGTCGATAAGACGATCCGGCTCTGGAAAGTGCAAGAGTGAACGGTGAACGCTAAGTCAGGTTGCCAGGAGGCCGAACCAATTACTCCAGCAGACGGCGGGGCATGATTCGTTTATCCCGACCATAGCTCACCGGTGTCCTGCCGCTGCTGATCTGGGTCGTGCGGCGAGGAATGGGTGCCATGGGAATACAAAGCGGGCGTTGGCTTTCTCGCCACCGAATACACAGTCTCGTCACCTTAACCCTTGCGGCGGGCTTGCTCGCAGTGGGTGGCCTCGTGGCGACCGGCGTACTCGGCGGTCTGACTCCCGCGCCACCCCTGACCGCCCCCTCCCGACCCCGGCCGGGTCCACGGAGCTAGCCGCCCCGTGGGTGCGGCCCGCCCTGAACGCCGATTTCCTCCCTCTCCTCAGCCAGAAGATCGAAGTGTTCGAATACAACGGGCCACCGGTGAGCGCCTGGATTGAGGTCGAGATGGACGGGCAGCGAACACGATTAGGGGGGGGGGGCGGCTGGGGTCCGACTGGACCAGGGAAGTGGGTTTGCCGGCAGATGCCGTATCGTCCGGGTACATCCTCTGGGCTCGCTCGAAGTCGGGGGAGCAGGAGGTCTGGCGGCTGGCGATCGCTGTTCGAGACAAGGCTGGGAAAGTTGTTCTGTCGATCGTCGAAGACGACCTTCGTCCACCAGGGTGGGGAGTATCGCCATCCTCCGGAGGTGTTTTCGGCGGCAGCGGCTACCGCATACCTGACAAGGACGAGACATATACCCTATACAGTGGGGTTGACTCCGGGCCGGGCCAGGCGCGGCGGAAGGCGGAACTCAAGTGCAGGTTCTTGCCGGCGAAGGAGCCGCGCGGGTCGAGGTGAACGCCGAACAAGAGCGTTGCAAAGCCCGGGCGGGCAGTTCGGCTTCGCGCGATTCACAATCGTCGCCGCCGGCACGGCAAGTGAACGCAGGTGTTCGGCGGCGCAGAACCGGATGCTACCGTTGTTCCATTATCCGACAGCCAACGCCCGGGATTGGCCCGGCGTGATAGCCATTTTTGCGTCGCTACCAAAATGCCCGTATGCAGTTGCCATGCATCGTCTGGTACTTGGCCTGCGCGATGCCGGGTATGTGACAGCGGGACTCCACGGCACGACTTCAATGCTCGACCTCGACCTCGCCCTCGGCCCTGCGGGCGATGTCATGAATAACCCCCACCTGGACATCAAACCGGTGGAGGGATGTGTCCGGCTGACGTACGATGATGGATCAGAGCACCCTTGGTCCGTGCTGGTGAGTTACGATGAACTCAGCGATCGGGTCGAGCGATTCCTGGTCAAGCGTGCAAGGTGGTTCAGCGACGCGAGGTCACATGCGTGACACATCGCGGCCCGCGCCCAATGAGTAAGACGCCGCCGCAGAGACTTCTTTTGCGGTTGACGAACCGCTGGCGTAATACTCGTTCGCGTCGGCGCGCACTGTCTCAGTTCAGCGTTTGTTGCAGTTATTGCCATTTCTTGTCAGCCTGTTCCGGCGTGTTCGGTTATACTTCCTTCGGACAAGAATGATGCCGCGAACGGTAGGCGTTGCGAAGACGAACGCGTTTCGCGAGACACAGCGCTCCCCTCTGCAAAGCCTACGGGTCACGGCTGACACCATCGACTTGGCATGTATTCGAGTCGCATCAAACTTTACCGCATCGCTCTACCCGCCGATGTAATGTTCCCCTGTCTTCGGGGTTGAATCTCTGAAGCACCGAAACCTGAGAGATGCTGCCGATGAACATGTTGCTGACCACGACGATGCTGTTGTTCGCGCCGGCGCAGGACGGTTCGGCGCGCAGCTGGGACGTTGACAGCGTGAAGCGCGAAGCACTTGTTCTCGCTCCCTCGAAGAAGACCGATGGCAAAGTGCCGCTGGTGTTTGACTTCCACGGCCACGGCGGCACGGCCCGGAACTCGGCGAAGGTGCATCACATTCACGACACTTGGCCTGAAGCGGTCGTCGTCTACATGCAGGGGTTGAACACGCCCGGGAAGTTGACTGATCCGGAAGGGAAGAAATCGGGCTGGCAGTCCGGCCCCGGCGATCAGATGGACCGCGACCTGAAGTTCTTCGATGCCGTGTTGGCGACGATGAAGAAAGACTTCCCCGTCGACGACAATCGCATCTACTCGACCGGCCACTCCAACGGCGGTGCGTTCACCTACCTGCTGTGGGCCAAACGCGGCGACACCTTCGCGGCCTTCGCCCCGGTCGCCGCAGTCGCCGGCCCGTACTTCGCGGATGCCAAGCCCATGCCGCTGTTCCACGTTGCCAGCGAGAAAGACCCGCTCGTCACCTTCGCCATGCAGCAGCGAACTCTTGACCGCATCAAGAAACTCAACGGCAGTGATGCCGAAGGTGAAGACTGGGCGAAAGACTGCAAACGCTACCCTTCGAAGAACGGTCCGCCTGTCGTCATCCACCTGCACGGCGAAGGGCACAAATACCCCGAGACGGCACCGGCATTGATCGTGAAGTTCTTCAAGGAGCAGTTGAAGAAATAATTCTTCTTCCCCTCTTCCACTCCACAATTCGAATTCCGAGTTCCGCATTCGTTCGTCGCGCCACCTATAATTGTGCGTGCTTACACCCTTGCTCGAACTGACGCCGCGCGGGCTTTACTGCCCGCCGGGCGACTTTCATATCGACCCGTGGCTGCCGGTGCCGCGGGCACTCGTCACGCACGCGCATGCCGATCACGCACGCTGGGGCTGCGATCGCTATCTGGCCGTGCGCGACGGGCAGCACCTGTTGCGCACGCGGCTCGGTGCCGGCATACACCTCGATACGCTCGAGTATGCCGAATCGCTGAGCATCAACGGCGTGCACATCTCCTTCCACCCTGCAGGGCATGTGCTGGGCTCGGCACAGATCCGGCTCGAACATCACGGCGAAATCGTCGTCGTTTCCGGTGACTACAAGCTCGATGCCGACCCGACCTGTCGGCCGTTCGAGCCGGTGCGCTGTCACACCTTCCTGACTGAATCAACCTTCGGCCTGCCAGTCT
>JBBQII010000336.1:0-5176 GCA_038324795.1 Gemmatales bacterium | reverse complement strand
ATGCATCGCCTCGAAGACCTTCTTCGCCACCGCGGCCGCCGGCGTATTCGCCTGCTGATCGACATACGTTGCCGTGATGGCGACCACCGCGGTCTTGTACAGGTCGTCGAGCATCTTCACCTGCTCGCGCGTGCGCTCGACGGCCGCGGGGTCGGGTTGCTTCGCGTCCGCAGCGAGTACCGGCTGCCGGTCAGTTGAAACTGTAGCCGCAATCAGCCCCGCTACCACCGCCATCGTCCATACGAATCGCATGAGAGAGTCCCCTGAAATCGCTCGACCGACCAAATCAGGACAACTTTATCCTGATTATGCATATGCCATAGTATGCGCATGGCCGGACAGCGATCAAGGGGTCCCAGGCAGATTTTTCAGGCAGCCAGCCGCAGCGGTTCCGGAACTGCGGCCTGGATCGGCGTCGGCTGTCGTTTGCGGAAGTACCACCGCTCGGCCACGGCAAAAAGGACGATCGCGCCGGCAATCGACAGGCCGATTCCCAGTGCGACATAGACGGCACCGCGTATCACGGAAGTTGGTCCGAGTTGTTGGAAATGTATCCAACGATCCATCAGCATAAGCACGGGTGCGTTCATCAGGTAGAGTGAGAATGAAATGTTGCCCAGCCCGCGCAGGGGCATCCATGTGAATAAACGGTGCAGCGGGCCTGCGTCGTAGCACGTTTTCACAAACAGCATGCTGACACTGACGCTGAAGAACGGAGTGAACCAGCCGAAGTTGCGGCTGTACGTGGCGAAAGCCAGGGCCAGAAAGCCGAATGTCCCCGCTACGAGCCAGGTCGGCAACCCGCGGGCAATCTTGCGGAGTTCGTCGTCGGACCGCAGACCGAGCATGACGCCGAAGAAGAACGTCGCGGCCCTGGGCATGTACGAGTGAACGTAGAGGACCGCGCCGAGCAGCGCGACACCGGCCATGTAGGATCCCGCCGACCCATCCTTGGCCTGACAGCGTCGCCAAAGCCAGAACAACATCGGAAAAACGATGTAGAAAGAGAACTCGTAGAAGAGCGACCATGCCGGGAAATTGTATGCCGGAAACTTCCAGCCGATGATCGGAGCGCCGTGGATGAACAGCAGATTCTCCGCAATGATCCTGCTCCGGATCGGGATCTCCTGGATGACCCAATGCTGAACGGCGATGGCGAACACGAGCGCCGCGAGGAACGGCGGATAGATGCGGACAGCGCGTTTCCTGATGTAACTGAAGTAGGAGAAAGTGGTTTCCTGCTTCATTACGATTCGCGTGATCAGGAACGCGCTGAGGAGAAAAAACAGATCGACCGCGTAATGTCCCTGCGCCAGCACATGCAGCAGCGTCTTGGCAATCGAGTGATTCCTGGCGTAGTCCAGAGTGTTTGAAGTATCGCCGACATCGACCCCTACTTGAAGGTGGCAGAGGCTGCTGATCGCGTGAATGAAGACGACGATCATGACCGCGAAGCCGCGCAGGCCTTCCATGGCCGCATTTCGCGACGGGCCGCCGTCGAGCATGAAGAAACGCACGAGTTGACGCTTCATCGGGAACATACGCAGAACTCTCCGCAGATTGAAGCAGACCGGTAAAGTTTATCGACCCGGCCGGGGCGACCGCTGCACTTCATCCATCGACCTTTCGGGATTACCAGGCCGGAGCGGGCAAACTCTCCGGAATGGACAAGGTGATGGCGCGTCAGGCGGCCAACCGCAGCGGAGGCGGCGTCGCCTGGACCGGGGTCGGCACCGAAGCGGGGCGGCGGAAGTACCAGCGCTCCGCAACGGTGAACAGCATGACAGCCGTCGCCATCGAGCAGATCGAACCCGCGACAACGAACAACGCCGCCGAGGTCAGGGGATGCAGCCCCAGTGCCGTGAAATCGATGAGCCACGCGAGGATGTACAGCGTCGGCATATGGATCAGGTACAGCGAGTAAGAGATGTTTCCCATCCATCGCATCGGAAGCGACGTGAACAAGCGATTCAACAGGCCGTCGCTGTAGCATGATTTGAGGAACAGCAGCGAGACAGCCACCGCGTAGGCCGGAAGAAACCATGCGAAATTTCGGCTGATCGTCGCATACGCCAGGCATACGGCTGAGTACAGTGAAACGACGAGCCACGTCGGCAGCCGGCATCCCACTTTGCGAAGTTCATCATCTGTCCTGCTTCCGAGGAACATGCCGAAGAAGAACATCGCACTCCGCGCCATGTACGAGTGGGCATAGACCAGGGCACCGAGCATGAGGATGGCCGCGGGGATGAATGTCGGCCGCTCCGGATGCCGCATGTGCGACCAGAGCGCGAACAGCAGCGGAAACACGACGTAGAAGGCGAACTCGTAAAACAGCGACCAGGTCGGGCCATTGTACTCGACGAAACGATAGCCGATGATCGGCGCGCCGTTCAGGAACAGCAGGTTGGCCCCAAGCATCCCGAAACTGAATTTGTAGCGCTCGAGCAGCACAATTTGTACCGCCATGGCCACAGCCATCGACAGAAGAAACGCGGGGTAGATGCGTAGGATTCGCTTCTTCAGGTACGGAAGATACGAAAACTCCCGTTGCCGCATTACAATTCGCGTGATCAGGAACGCACTCAGCAGGAAGAACAGGTCAACGGCATAATGGCCCATGTTCAGCGTGATCAGCAATGCATCGGTAATGCCGTGCCACTGTACCAACCGCCAGACGGGGGCTTGCTGTTCAGCCAGATTGATCGCCCGGTGCTGGTAGCAAACAACGCCGATGCAATGAATGAACAGCACCAGCAGCACGGCGTAACCCCGCAGGCCTTCCATTGCCAGATTGCGGGATACCGGTTGATTCAGAAGAAAAAACTGCCGCAATCGCTGGGAGATTCCATTCATGGCCAGCCTCGGACGGATCGATTTCCCAACCACAGATCGTCATCGGCCATCCGACCGTCAAACTTGGGTCAATCGGCACCTGTTTCGGCGGGAATCCGACGTAGCACCCTCGCCTGATGCGCACAACCGCGACGTTTTGACTAGTGTGCTGCCGCGACGTTCTTGCAATTCACTCTTGCGGTCCGGCAGTATGTTCCGTCCCCGCTTCGCCGCGTTTCCTTGACAAACAGCCACACTGGCCGTAACTTCACCCGGAATAAGTGAAGATTCGCACGCCCGATGCGAATGCAGCGATGAGTCTCCGCACCCGCAACAACCTCACGAGCACCCACGCATGGCTGACAGCCCCACCAACCCGGTCACTGGCAAGTCGCCGTCCCAACCGACGCAGATCAAGGTCATCGCGCATTCGATGCTCTTTTACTGGTGGCCGGTCTGGTTCTTCGGCCTGGTCTTCTCGCTGTGGACCTACGTCGACAATCACCGTCTGGCGATCGTCGGCCCGAATTCGCAGTTGGTCGTCACCGAAGTGAACAACGAAAAGTTCTACGCCATCACCGTCGACCCCACGACACGTCGCGTCACCGAAGATGCGGAAAAGCTGGAGAAAGTGGAGCCGGGCAAGCAGGTCTTTGTCCCCAAGATCCGCGTCAGTCCGCGGACCTGGATGGCACCCTTGTTTTTCACCATCCTGTTTCTGGTCATCCTGATCACCAGCATCCCGCTGCGCGGCCTCTGGTCGCTGGTCACCATCATCCTGATTGTCGTTCTCGCGCTTGTGTTCTCGCTCTTCGATGTCTGGGATGGGCTGCTCACAGCGCTGGGCGACCTGCATATCTTCGTCAATATGGCCGGCTATCTGGCCATCAGCGTCGCGTTGCTGATCGCCTGGGTACTCGCGGTCTACTTCTTCGACCGGCGCAGCTACATGATCTTCACGCCAGGTCAGGTGAAGGTGTGTGAAGAGATCGGCGGGCGTGAGAAGGTCTACGACACCACGAACCTCTCGCTCGAAAAGCACCGCGATGACTGGTTCCGCCATATCATCCTGGGCTTTGGCACCGGCGACCTGACGGTGAAGACCGCCGGGGCCGACCGTCATGAGATCGTGCTGCCGAACGTCGCCTTCATCGCCTTCAAGATAACCGCGATCGAACAGATGATGCGCACGAAGCAGACCACGCCGGAGGGATGACCCCACTCCGATGATGAGCGATGACTTGCCGGTAGCCGCCTGTCAGGATGCCAAAGTCACCTGACAGCGGGAACACCAAACATCCTTTAGCCACGGATGAAAAACTGACGAAACACGGATAAAGGCAATTGCTGTATCAGTGAACCGCAGCGGAACTCTGTTCTCTGTTTTCATCTGTGTTCAATCCGTGGCTATTGCTTCTCGCCTGTCAGCAGCCGCCCGGCCGGAGACAGCCCTTGACCGATTTCTACGAACGCTTCATGGGTCGAGGCCAGCCCGATGAACGGGTCGCGAACCCGTTCATCGAGCGCGGGCCGGCGTACCAGTTGCTCGTCATGGGCAAGATCGATCTCGATGCGGACGCGGTGACGATGGCTCTGCGCCGTTATCATCCGTCATTAGCGAAGGCCGAGGCGGAACTTCAGGAAGTCACACTGGATGACGCCCCGCCGGAGGAAGCTCACTCTCTCGTCGGCCTGCTCGGCTGGGGAAAGCACGTCGTCAAACTGGTTGGCTTCAACACGCCAATCCCTGCCACCGTGTACGACACCTGCGTCCGCCCCGCCCACTTCAGCATGCAACTGAAGGACGACGCCAAGCTGCACCAAAGCCACATTCTGATCTACTACGCCGGCTACGAGACCGACCCGCTGGAGCAGTACGTTGCGCTGACGGTCGCCGCGTCGGCACTTGCCCGCTTCGACGGCATCCTGCTGCTGAACGAAGCCGCCCGTTCCGCTTTCCCCGCGGAAGCACTGCTGGTCGAGGAACCGGGAGCCGACGCGATCGAACTGCTGCGTGCCATGCCCATCCCGCTTTTGTACGGCGGGTTCGTGAAGATCGAAATTGAAGAAGAGCCGGGCGTCTGGATGCGTACCTTCGGCGACAGCCTGCTGAACCTGCCCGACCTGTCGTTCAAGGCGGATGGGCATCACCAGGGAACCGAAACATTCGACCTGTTCGCCAACATGCTTTCCTATCTGCGTGAGTCGGGCAGCGAGTTCGCTCCGGGCCACACGATGCAGGTGGGCGACAATCTGTACATGAAGCTGCGCTCGCCGACCGCCGCGGAGTGGTACCTCGAAAGCAACGGCAATATGCTCGTCTGCGAGGCGATCGATGCCT
>JBBQII010000335.1:0-5195 GCA_038324795.1 Gemmatales bacterium | reverse complement strand
ACCGGTCGGCGCGGGTTGTCACGGTAATCCATGTACCGGGTATCAGTCAGTGTGAAGTTGCTGATCGACTGCAGTACGTAGGCATTGGTCACAAAGTTGAACCGCCGCGATGTGAACGACATCGTCGTCGGCTTATTGCTGATGAACACGCCGCCGTTCGGCGTGGTCAACGGGAACGTGTTGCTGCCCGTTGGCGTCGTCGATGAAGGCACTTCATCATCACCGAAGCCGGTGAACGCCGTGATAATCGACCAACTGCCCGTGCTGCTCTGCCTATAGCCCATCACGTAATCGATGTACTCTTTCCAGAACCGCATATCGCGTTGAGCCTGGGTGGCGACGGGCATGTTGCCGCTCGGGCTGGTAATGGTGTCCGGAATTGCCGAGTAGTACAGGATGCCGCCGGCCCGCATGCGCGCCGGGAACGGGTTGGGGCCGCTGTTCTTAAGCCAGAACAGAACTGCATCGTAGTTGATGCGGTAGCGGTAGTCGCCGAAGGGCACCTGTGGAAACGGCGTCGCCACCGCAGGCGGAGAGTTCAAAGTGCTCGTCAGGCTCGAATAGTTCGTCGTCGTCACTACCGGGTTGCCCCAGGACGAAGAGCCGAAGGTTTCGCTGACCGTGCCGTTACCAGTCGAGATCCTACTGGAGCGCGAGTAAGTCGTCGGCAGCCTGCGCGTCGAACCTGGCGTACGCAGTGTCCCGTCGGTGTTCCACAACACATTGTTATGCTGCAACCCGCCGGAGACCGTAAAGGCCAGCGGCGTGACGGGCGTCATCGTCGTCGCGGAGGAGGTGGAACTGCTAGTACTGGTGGACGATGTCGAACCGGTGGTGCCTGTGGTGCTGGAAGTACTAGTGGTTGACCCGGTGGTTCCTGTGGTACCGGTGGTTCCCGAAGTCGTTGTCGTCACCGGTGCCGACGGAAGCCCCGGGGCACCCGGAAGACCGGCCGCCTGGAATTCCATCACGAAGAAGCGCTGCCGCCAATCCTTCGCGTCGTTGTTGGCGGCAACATTGCCCGGCGTGGTCGGTCCGCGCGGGTCGGGCGGCCACATGAAAAACGTCTTGCCCCAGTAGCCGGGGCCGCCCGTGTAGCCTTTAAAGCTGCTGCCGTAGCCGTTCGTTTCAAAGGTCACGTTGCGGGCCACTTCGCGATCGGCCGGAGAGCCGGACGTGTTGCCGGCCTGCCCGGCCGGAACCTTGATGTAGCCCGTGTGCGGGGTGGCCGAACTACTGTTGAGCGCCTTCAGGTTCGGCACATGGCCGGAGCCGCTGTGCATGCGGCCGCTGGAAGCACGGAATGGGTCAGAGTTCAACTGATAAGTGTAGACATTCGACGTCGTCAATCCGGACGAACCGCCGTTGGTACCGCCATCGGACGACTGGCTGGTCGCGAATCCGCCCCGGTCGAGAACGGCGAAGTAAAGCGCGTTGTTGACTTCGTTGTAGTTTCGGGCCGTGTACGCGCTGGGCGATCCGCCGGAGACTCGCTTCGGATAGTCGTCCCCGTCCGGCGTCGTTGCATACGAAGCGGGCCAGGAAGTGAACGCCTTGGTCGTATTGCCAAAGGTGGTGTTGTCCTGGAAGAAGTCATCGACGAGCGGGTCGTTACCGCCGTTGCCCATTGATGTCAGGTTCGAGAAGCCGACGAATTCACCGGAATTGGTCTGGAACGATGACGTTCCGTTGCCCTGAAGAGCAAAGCCGGCAATGTTCGAGTAAGGCCCGAACTGCGGAAACTTCGTATCCGTGCTGCGCGAACCGTTCCGTGTGGCGATCTGCAGGTTGCCGCTGCCATCGACAAAAGTCAATGGCGTGGCCAACTGGCTGTCGAGCCGCATCGATCCGGAGAAGTCGACAATGATCGCGATGTCACGGGGGCGATGGGCCGCCGTGGCGGTCGCCCCGGCAGTCATCGAGGACATGCCGAAGATCTTGGCGAAGTAAGTCGGCGGCGTTGTTGTGATCGTCGCGCTCACCAGCGACGGTGGCTCGTTGGGGCTGTCAACCGATCCCGCATCCGAGGGAAAGGCGACGAACCGTGCCGTGCTGCGGTTGTAGTAATATTTGCCCAGCGAGAGCGTGGTCAACTGGGCCGCGGTGATCTGATCGCCCAGGACGTTGTTGGCCGTCGCGGCGGCAATAGCATTGGGCAACGCGTTCGCCTGGTTGTACGACGTATCGGGATCGCCGGTGAGCGTGCGGGTCCCGGCAAGGGCTGCGGCATCAGCCGCGTTCTGGCACTGATTCCGCGCGATCATCAGCAGGCCGACGTCGACGGCCAGTGCCACGAAACTCATGATGGCAATCAGGCTGATGGTAATCAGTGGCAGCACGGCGCCGGAGCGTTTCCGGTCGCGTCTCGCCCTTTTATCACGAAGCATGGTCATAGGTGCATTCCCCTCATCGGTTTCCGACGGGATGGTTGTAATTGGTGTCAGTTACCTTCGCTGCACATCGTGGCCGTGGCCGTCACCGTAATCGCCGGCGCGAGCCACATGAAACTGGGAAGTACCGGCTCATAGGTGCCGGTGATCTGAACGGTGATATAGTCGCCGAACGTCGTGTCATCGAAGCTGGCGGCGGTGGTGAAGCTCGACTGAACGTTGCCGTTAAGGTCGAGCGGTTCGCCGAACATGTTCGACTTGTACACGTTGACCTGCGTGCTGACGAGTTGCAGTCCGCACGACTTGATGTACTCCTGGGTTTTGGCTTGAATCGAGGCGGTCGATTCGCCCGTCTGGAACGTGTCGGTCCGTGCCAGGGCATGACGAGCCCCCTCGCGTGCGGCATTGTCGGTCACATGCAGCGTCATCAGGTATCGGCAGTATTCGAGAATGCCGAACAGAAGCAGCAGCACGACCGGGCAGACGATCGCGAACTCGACCGCATGGGCCGCACGCCGTCGCATTGTGTTCCTGGCAAGTCGCATGATCGAGTCTCCGGCAGTGCGAATCTTGAAACAAAGGTTATTGAAGCGGTGAACCCGGTATCGTCGCGTCGACGGCTACCGCTTTATCCCGCAGGCATTCCCACGTCGTCGTCGCCTTGATGATGGGATTGCTGCCCACGTAAAAGAACAGATTGTTGGGCGACCAACGGGCGAAACTGAACGGATACTCGACATCAACGCGGATCGTGTCGAACTGGTTCGCCGTCAGGACCGGGTCGGCACCGGGGCTGCTGCCCGACCCGGTGATCACCGCCCTGGTCGTACTGCTGCCACTCATCGATGCGATGCCGGACATGCTCAGATTTTGCGTCTCGTTCGTCACCGTGATCTTGACTCCGGAGCCGGGGATGGTCAGCCCGCTGTTCTGCAGGTAATTGGCAACGGCAACCTGGACATCAAACGTTGTCGACGTCGCGGTTGACGTCCCGAGCACATCGGAGCCCGAGTAGTTGCCAGTGGCCGACAACCGACCCCCTTCACGGGACGCATTCGTCACGAACTCGTTGACGTGCAGCAACCGGCCGACTTCCCAGATGCCGAAGATCAACAAAAGCAGGAACGGCAGAATGAATGCCGCCTCGACCGCGGCAACGCCGCGGCGTGACTGCCGGCTTCGCTGAGTTATAACCACGGAGATACTCCCGGAAACTGATACGCATTGCGACTGCGCATGGATCGTCTCTGGAGCGTAGAACGGATTCAGTGGCTGTCAAATTCCGCCGGAGAATTCGGCGTGCAAGTTGATTTCGGGCGTTTCGTCTGCGGGAAGAACACCCGCCTCAACCGAGGCGGGCCGCGTGGATTTGCTTGGAATTTGCGTATTTGACCGGGGCTGAACTGCTCAGCTGATGATGTCCGAAATTACATGGCCCTCGACGTCCGTCAGCCGGAAATCTCTTCCCGCATAACGGAACGTGAACTTCTCGTGGTCGAAGCCAAGCAACTTCAGCAGCGTGGCATGCAGGTCGCGCACGTGCACCTTGTTGCGGGCCGCGGCAAAGCCGAACTCATCGGTTTCACCGTAGACTGTGCCCCCCTTTACGCCGCCGCCGGCCAGCCACATCGAAAAGCCATGGTGGTTGTGGTCACGGCCGTTGATCTTGCCGGCATTCGAGCCGGGCGTCGGCATCTCAACGACCGGCGTGCGGCCGAACTCGCCGCCCCAGATCACCAGCGTCTCTTCGAGCAGTCCCAGTCGTTTCAGGTCGCCCAGCAGTGCACCAATCGCGCGATCGCACTGCCCGGCCAACCGCCGGTGGTTCACTTCGAGGTCGTCGTGATTGTCCCACGGTTGCCCTGCCCCGTGCCAGACCTGCACGAAGCGCACGCCGCGTTCGATCAGTCGCCGGGCGATCAGAATCTGCCTCGCCTGTGTGCCGGGGCCGTATGCATCGAGAACCCACTTTGGTTCGCGCGTCGTATCAAAGGCGTCGGCCGCTTCACCCTGCATCCGGTACGCCAGTTCGAACGACTGGATGCGTGCTTCAAGTTGCGGGTCGTTCGGTCGGGTGTCGGCGTGCTTGCGGTTGAGTTGGTAAAGCAGGTCGAGTTGGCGGCGCTGGTCGGATTTCGCGGTCGCGCGGTTGCGGATGTGCTGGATGAGTTTGTCGAGTTCCGTGTGCTGCGAGTCAATGTACGTGCCCTGGTACACACCCGGCAGGAACCCCGCCTGCCAGTTCTGCGATTCCTGGATCGGGTATCCACCCGGGCACATGGCGATGAAGCCGGGCAGGTTCTGGTTCTCGGTTCCCAGTCCGTAGGTCAGCCAACTGCCGAAGCTGGGCCGGACGAGGCGGGCCTCGCCGCAGTTCATCAGCAGCAGGGAAGGTTCATGGTTCGGCACATCGGTATGCATCGAACGAATAACGCAGATGTCGTCGATATGCTTCGCGGTATTCGCAAACAGTTCGCTGACTTCGATGCCCGACTGGCCATATTTCTGAAACTTGAACGGCGACGGAAACGCCGCCCCGGCCTTGCGTTCCGTCTTCAAATTGGCCATCGGCAGGGCCTTGCCGGCATACTTCGCAAGGGCCGGCTTGGGGTCGAACGTATCGACATGCGACGGCCCGCCGTTCATGAACAGATGGATCACCCGTTTCGCCTTCGGCGCGAAATGCGGCGGCCGTTCGCCCAGCGGCGTCAGCCCCACGCCCTGCGTCGAGGCCATGCCGGCATCCGCCAGCACGCCCATCAACCCCAGCGCTCCGAAGCCCATGCCCGAGCGGTTCAACAGGTC
>JBBQII010000334.1:0-5201 GCA_038324795.1 Gemmatales bacterium | reverse complement strand
GGCCGAAAGAATTGCTCGCACCCTTTGAGCAGACAACGCCGACAGCGAAAACGGGTTGCTGAACCCGCCTCTTGTACCGATGTGCAACAAATGGAATACTGAAGAGAGCCCAAGGGAGTTCGTCCTCCCGAAGGTCATGTCCCGGAGGCGAGCTGCTGCTCCCTCCGGGACGCTTTGATCAACCTGGCCGCTCTGGCAATCGTTGAATGACAATCTATGAAATGATCCCCCTCGGCCGACATCAACACCCGCCGGCCACCACCGCCCCTCGCCGACAAAGCGGCCTACTTGCTGGCCGATACTGACACGGGGGTGATCGAAGGCGCGTGCCGCCACGTGATCAAGGACCGCATGGAACGGGCAGGCATGCGCTGGCAAGTGCCGGGAGCACAAGCAATGCTCAGCCTGCGGGCTGTCAACGCCAGCGGCGATTGGGAAACTTACCAGCAATTCCGCGTCGCCAGCGAAACTCAGCGGCTATACCCCAACAAACAAGCCCTCAACGACATCAACTGGCCCTTCCCACTCGCTGTCTAACGGACAATAGCAAGCGAGCTGAGCCGGTCACACCCATTTGAGTTCGTACATGCACTGGCTGCTGACGACACACGTTCGCCGTTATCACAAGCACTACCAGTCGAGCGGCCATGTCTGGCAGGGTCGGTTCAAGGCATTCCCTGTTCAGGACGATGGCCACCTGACAACGATGGTCCGCTATGCCGAACGCAATCCGCTGCGTGCGAACCTGGTGAAGCGGGCGGAAGATTGGCGCTGGTCGAGCATCAGCGCCGACCGGACGGGTCATCCGCCACCGGGAAAGCATCACCCGAGGCCGCCCCTTCGGCAACGAAACCTGGCAGACCCAAACCGCGGCGGAACTGGACCTGGAATCGAGCCTGAACCCAAGGGGCCGGCCGAGGAAGGCGAAGGAGGAGCAGTAATGTTGAATGTCCCCTTTTCTTCTTTCCGTCCGATCGACCGCGATTTGTTTAAGAAATGGTGGGGGTAATGTTGAATGTCCCCCTGTATTCGGTCATCTGCAGCCGCATTCTGGCGAATGCGGCTGCATCAACGTCTCAATTCTGACTGCGAGCAGTTTCACTTTTTGCGCATCTTGAGCGGAGCAGATCCACTCGCCGTATTGATGCACACAAAGACGCATGCACTACCCCATCAGCCACTCCAGCACGGCCTTCTGCGCGTGCAGGCGGTTGCCCGCCTGTTGAAACACGACACTGGCGGGGCCTTCGATCACTTCTTCGGTGATTTCTTCACCGCGATGGGCCGGCAGGCAGTGCAGCACTTTGACATGTTTGGGCGACTTCGCCAGCAATTGCGCGTTCACCTGATACGGGGCAAACTGCGCCAGGCGCTTGTCGCGTTCCGACTCCTGGCCCATACTGGTCCAGACGTCGGTGTAGATCACGTCGGCATGCTTGACGGCCTTCAGGGGGTCTTTGGTTTCCTCGGGCAGCGGGCCGCCGACGTACTTCTCGTACTTCACCGCGAAGTCATCGTCGAAGGCGTAGCCTTCGGGACGGGCGAGGATCAGCTTGCCGCCGACTTTGCCGATGGCGATGGCCAGCGAGCGGGCGACGTTGTTGCCGTCGCCGATGAAGGCGATCGTCTTGCCTTCGACGCTGCCGAACATCTCCTGAATTGTCAGCAGGTCGGCCAATGCCTGGCACGGATGCGAGGTGTCCGACAGGCCGTTGATGATCGGGATGGTCGAATGCCGGGCCACGCCTTCGACCGTTGCCTGGCTGAAGACGCGCAGCACCAGGCACTGAACGTACTGGGCCATCGTGCGCGCGAAGTCGGCCAGCGTCTCGCGGACGCCCATGCCGACTTCGCCGCCCGGGATGAAAAGGCTGGTTCCGCCCAGTTGCGTCACGCCCGACTCGAAGCTGACGCGCGTGCGCAGCGACGGCTTCTCGAAGATCAGCGCGACGATCTTCTGACGCAGTGAGGTGACCGTATCGCCCGCGGCCAGAGCGGCCTTCAGCCGGGCGGCCTCGCGCAGCAGACCCAGGATCGTGTCGCGATCCTGCGTGTGGATATTCAGCAGATGGTTCATAACTCGCACACTCAGGAGGCTTACGCCCCCCGCTCGCCGAGGAGGACTTCTTCGAGAATGTTCATGCCTTCGTCCGCTTCCGCGTCGCTGAGGTTCATGGCCGGCAGCAGACGGATGACGGTGCCGTGGGTGCAGTTGATCAACAGCTTGCGCTTCAGACATCCCTGCACGATCGGCACCCCGTCGGTGGCCAGTTGAATGCCGATCATCGCCCCCTTCACGCGCACCTCGCGGATCAGCGGGGTCTTATCCTTCAGTGCCGTGAAGCGTGCCCGGAAGCGTTCGCCCAGCGTCTGCACGCGTTCCAGCAGGTTCTCTTCTTCGATCGTCTGAATCGTGGCCAGGGCGGCGGCACAGGCGATCGGGTTGCCGCCGAACGTCGCGGCATGCGTGCCTGGCTTCAGCTTCTCGCCCACCTCGGGCTTGGCGATCAACCCGCCGACGGCCACGCCGCCGCCCAGCGCCTTCGCCAGCGTCACAATGTCCGGCTTCACTTTCCAATGCTGATGAGCATACCACTTTCCGGTACGGCCCATGCCACTCTGCACTTCATCGCAGATCAGGAGCATCTTGTGGCGGTCGCACAGTTCGCGCAAGCCTTCAAGGTAACCGGCAGGCGGCAGGTTGACGCCGCCTTCGCCCTGCACCGGTTCGACCATCACCGCGATCGTTTCGGCATCGATCAACTTCGCGATGGCATCGAGATCGCCGAACGGGGCATACGCGAAGCCCGGCAGCATCGGCCCGACGCCCTGATGGTACTTGGGCTGCGCGGTCGCGGTCAGCGCGCCCATCGTGCGACCGTGGAAGCTGTCGAACATCGTGATGATCTTATAGCGGTTGCCGCCGTTGGGTCCGGTACCCGCGCCGTTGAGACGTGCGAGCTTGATGGCGGCCTCGTTGGCCTCGGTGCCGCTGTTGCAGAAGAAGCACTTGCCCGCGAATTCGGTGCGGATGCTCAGTTCCTTGGCCAGCAACCCCTGCGATTCCACGTACCACGTGTTCGGCACATGAATCAGCCTCGCCACCTGCTCCTGCACCGCCTTGACAACCTTCGGCGGGCAATGCCCCAGCAGCCCGCAGCCCCAGCCGGGGAAGAAGTCGAGGTATTTCGTGCCTTCCGTGTCCCAGATGTAGGAACCCTCACCGCGCGTCAGGCACACGGGGTAGCGCGTGTAGTTGGCGATGACATAGGTTTTGAAGAGGTCAATGATGTCTGATGGTTGCATAGTTGTCTGTTGTCAGTTGTCAGTGAAGTCAAGACATCTGGCGCTGCAGTTAATCCATTGACTTCGGTTGTCGATTGTCAGTAAAGCCAAGACTGTCAGTTTTGCTTTGTTTCAAGTGAGTTCAACAGGCCGTTCAGCAGTCGCGCTATTTCGCTGATTCGTTCGATCAGTAATTTTACTCGGTCATGTATCCAAGATTCTCCGCGTGATGATTTGAGTTTCCACTTCACACATCGATCCCTTCGCATGGCCCGGGAACTGCCTGAATTCTCCGCGGGTCAGCCGCCCCTGTCCTTCTGCGATATTGCTTGGAATCGTAACGGCTGCACGACGAAGTCGGGATGTCAGACCGAATCGTTCATCTCCGGGGAACTTCTGTGTGACGCGGTAAATTTCGGTAACGAAACTCATCGCCTTCTGCCAGACGATCAAGTCGCGAAAATCACGCTTCATCGGGATGCCTCCGGATGACAACCGACAACCGACTACATTATTCAACTCCAGACTTCTTCACTGACAACCGACAACTAAAGAACAATTTCAGTACCAACACCCGTATCGGTGAAGATTTCCAGCAATAGCGAATGCCTCAATCTCCCATCGATGATGTGCGTCTTGCCGACGCCGGCTTTCAGGGCGTCGAGGCAGGCTTCGACTTTGGGGATCATGCCGCTGTCGATGATGCCGTCGCGGATCAGTTGACGGCAGCCTTCCGTCGTCAGGCTGGCGATCAGCGATTCGGGATCCTTACGGTTCCGCAGGATGCCCGGTGTGTCGGTCATCATCACCAGCTTCGATGCCTGCAACTGGGCCGCCACACCGGCAGCAGCTGTGTCGCCGTTGACGTTCAACCAGCCGCCATCGGCATCGTGTGCCAATGACGGAATGACGGGGATCACCCCGGCCTGCGTCAAGTCGTTGATCAGGTCGAGGTCGGCACGCGTCACCTGGCCCACCCGGCCCAGATCGATCTTGCTGCCGTCTTCGGCATCGAGTGCCAGCCGTTCGCCGAACAGCACCTGCATCGACGTATGCAGACCCGCCGCCCGGCCGCCGAGTTCGCGCAACTGCCGGACGATGCCGTGATTGATCTCTTCGGTCAGCACCCGGACGACGATCGCCAGCGTGGCATCGTCAGTGATGCGTCTTCCCAGAACTTTCTTCGGCTGCAGGCCGCTGGCAGCCATGGCCCGGTCGATCGGCTTGCCGCCGCCGTGTACAAGGATCGGTCGCAGGCCGACGGTGGAGAGGAAGACGATCGACTGCAGCGTGGTCCGCAGCGCGTCGGCTTCTTCCATGGCGCTGCCGCCGAGTTTGATGACCATCTGCCGGCCGCGGAACCGCCGGATGTAGCCCAGCGCCTCGATCAGCACGTCCGCCTTGGCAATCGCAGCGTCCATCATCCTCCCCACGGGAAAAAATCCAGTGTAGGGGGATGCGGGATAAGCGTCAATGCGTTCGCCGCGACGTGGGGGGTTTCCTCGCCGGGTTAGCCGCGACCCGGACTACAATGAAAGTAATGCACTCCGACATGTCACCGACGCCCCCCCGCTGGAACCGCGCCTCCCAGGCGATTGTGCTGAAGATCCGCTGGTTCGGCCTGATTCTGGGTTACGTCTACGTTAATTTCGGTTCGCGCGCGCCGGACTTGCTGATTCTCAATGCCATCCTCGGCCTGGGGGCGGCGTACACGATTCTGAACACGTGGTACAGCGCCCGCGGTTCCGCGTTTCTCGATGAGTATCCGCTGGCGATCTCCTTCCTTGAAGCGGTTTTCATCGGCCTGCTCTGCTACTTCGACAACGATATCGACAGCCCGTTCCGGTACTACTACCTGCTGTCGCTGATCTGCTGCGCGATCAGGCATCCGCGGCGGATCACGGTCATCACCTGCC
>JBBQII010000333.1:0-5228 GCA_038324795.1 Gemmatales bacterium | reverse complement strand
GTGCACCACGATGCCGAAGTGTGACGTCTTGTAGGGTGGGTGGAGGCTTTGCGGAACCCACCTTTTCCGCGTGATGCTGGGTTTCGCAGAGCCTTCATCCACCCTGCAAATCCATTCGCCGCGTCAACCCCGCACCATTATTCCGGACCGTCTGCCGTTACTTGGAACGTCGCGTTCGGCAACGAAGCGGATGTGGCCGCGTTGCGCGGGTGTGTCCCCCCCCCCCGTGTGGCCGGGGCTTCCAAGTTGAACTGTAGGAGGAAGCTACGATGTCTCGCGTGATGAAAAGCCTGTTTTGACCACGGCAGGACCGCAGCCTTATTGCCGGTGCTTGAGCGCAGCAACACCACCGGTACCTCTTGATTTCCCTGGCGGCTTCGCGCGAGAACGTTTCACAAACACTACCGGGGTCGATGCCAATGCTTGACGCGACCCCGGGTGCGCCGAAGCGGCGACCCGGGGCTAATCGCTGTGATCCCTCGGGGATAAGAAACCGGCCCGCACATGACCTTGGAAGCCCTGTCCCCTATGGCCACGAGTCCAGGATCGTCGCCAAGGCAAAAGATCTCGGTCTGAAATCGTCCTTGCGGCCGCGCGGAAGGACGCGGACGCCGTCGGAGGAAGGACTGCTGACCGTCCCTGATCCCCCACTGAGAATGAATTCATGCTGTAGGCGGTGTTGGTTGGATCTCGTCGTCAGTTTATGACGCAAAACAGAACCGGGAGCATGGGCGACGGATCAAGTTGATGATCCGTCGCCCATGCTCCCGGTTCTGATGGTTCGTCGTCAACGCTCACAGGGCGACGCCGCGAGTGGCTACTATTCCTGGAAGTCCTCCAGCCGTGCACTTCGCAATGGCTGGCGCAACTTCGTCAATCCCCGTGCTTCGATCTGCCGGATCCGCTCTCGGGTGATGCCGTAGACTTGGGCGACTTCGTCCAAGGTCCGCGGGTGGCCATCGAAGAGGCCGAAGCGGAGTTCGATCACTTCGCGTTCGCGTGGGGCAAGTGAGCGAAGCACTTCGACGATCCGCTCTTTGAGCAGGCGCTGGTCAACACGCTGGCCGGGGTTCACGGTCGTTCGGTCGCTGAGGAAGTCCTCAATGGCGCGTTCACCGTCGCCGCCGACCGGTTCGTGCAGGCTCAACGGGTGTCGGCCGACGATACGCAGGTTCTTCGTGTCGGCCACCTTGACGCCGAGCTTGGCGGAGATTTCCTCGATCGAAGGTTCGCGACCGCTGGCAACGGTCAGTTCACCGCGGACACGCTCGATGGCTGACAGCGTGGCGATCTGGTGGCACGGTACGCGGACGGTGCGGGCATGGTCGGCCAGTGCACGCGTGATGCCCTGGCGGATCCACCAGGTGGCGTACGTGCCGAACTTGAAGTTCATCCGGTGCTCGTACTTGTCGACCGCGCGCATCAGGCCGCGGTTGCCTTCCTGGATCAGGTCGGCGAAAGGCAGGCCGCGATTGCGGTACTTCTTGGCAATCGACACCACCAGGCGCAGGTTGGCCTCGGCCAGTTCGCGGCGGACGTCCTGGAACTTCACCTGCAGCCGGCGGGTGAAGCGCAGCTTGCCCTTCACGTCGTCCGGTTCCAGATAGATGCCCATGATCCAATCGCGGAGTGTGCGGTTGCGGCTGGCCCGGGAGCCCAACGTGCGCGGCGGCTTATAGTCGAGCGCGGCGACGGCTTCCAGCAGGGCGCGGGCTTTGCGCTCCATCTCGTCAACCCAGCGCTCGATCACTTCGGTTCGGGGCGAAAGCTCGGCCAGCAGGCGCGACATCTTCTTGAGCCGCAGCAGCAGGCGGGCTTTCCACTGCCGGCGTTCGGTGACGGTGTCGAGCAGCAAGCCGCGATAGAAGTCGTCCTCATCGCGCTTCAGCAGGCTGCGCAGCGTACGCAGGTGGCCCGGCAGCCGGGCCAGGATCTGGTCGCGCTTCAGGTTCGCCGTGCTGACGATGTCGATGTTCGGGTCCAGCGGCGTCTGTCCGGCTTCAATCTTCTCGAACAGGGCCACGGCCTTGCGGATGATCAGGCGATTACGCAGGGCAGCCATGCGGAACCGGTCGCGGGCCTTCTCCAGCCGGACGGCGACTTCGATCTCGTTGGTACGGTTCAGCAGCGGGATGGCACCCATCTGCCGCAGATACAGGCCGAGAGCGTCATCGGGGCTTTGGCCGCTTTCGGCCTCTTCCGCGACAATCTCGTGCAAATCGCGATCGATCGGTGCCCGCACAGCAGTTTCCTCGAGTTCCGTATCATCGTCGTCGTCATCAACTTCAACTTCGGAGCGTTTAACCGCGCGAAGTTGCCGCGGATCGACTGGATTGGCCGCAGGTTTATGACGACCCAGCGGCGGATGCATTGGAGTGTTCCGTTTCATGAGTACGTACCTGCCTGGGGTTGCTTCGTGCGTAAGAAATTCCGGGAGCCATCCACCCAACGGATCCCATGGCGAAAAGCGGTCAGACCGCAGGGCGAGCGTACACCGACCAAGTGACTGCTGATATGCCGGCCCGTGCCGGTAACCTCTCTATTATACGCTACTTCCGGCAAAACCGACCAATGAGCCCTGAAAAGACTCGGATTCGCGACACTCGGTTCACCGGGACCAGATACTTTTTCGAATCGTCCGAAACAGGATTGTTTGAACCGCGACCGGCGATCGGGTACCCTTATTCTACCCAGCACAATCAAGGGAATGCATGAACAGGTGTTACCCCGACCCAACCCGCCCGGTTTCCGCGTTTTTCAACCCTGGAACGTGGTTCCAGCCGGCCGCGTTGGCCTGCCTGCTCGCAATTCACTTGTCGGCCGTACGGTCGGACGAACCGATTGAACCGCCTCTGCGCCCCGGGGACCGGCTTCACTGGTCGTTTGTCAGGCCAGCTCGTGCCGAGCTGCCGCGCTGCCGGAATCAGCAGTGGGCCCGCTCACCGGTCGATTCGTTCGTGTCGGCAAAGCTGGAAGCTGCCCAACTGTCCCCGTCCGTGCCGGCCGATCCGCTGACGCTCATTCGCCGGGCGACCTTCGATCTGACGGGGTTGCCCCCCACGCCGGCCGAGATCGATCGCTATCTCGATGAATGCAGGATCGATGCCGACACTGGCTATACGAAGCTGATCGATCGTTTGCTCGATTCGCCGCACTATGGCGAACACTGGGCCCGGCACTGGCTTGACGTCGTTCGCTATGCCGAATCGAACGGTTACGAGGCCGACGGCGAACGCCCCGGCGCGTGGCGTTATCGCGACTATGTGATCCGCTCGTTCAATGACGATAAGCCGTTCGACCAGTTCGTGAAGGAACAGATCGCCGGCGACTACCTGGCCGTGGGTAAAGACCCGCGCACGCATGCCGACCTGTGGATCGCCACGGGGTTGCACCGCTGCGGGCCCAACCATCTCGTCGGTGGCAACGTCGACCCCGCGATCAGCCGTAACGAAGTGCTGACCGAGATGGTAATGGGCGTCGGTTCGGCCTTCCTGGGCCTGACGATGACCTGTGCCCGCTGCCACGACCATAAGTTCGACCCGATCTCACAGGCGGACTATTACCGGCTCGAAGCGTTCTTCGCCTCGACGAGGGCAAAGGATGTCGATTTCTCGACGACCGGGGAACGCACGAATCACCAGTTGAAGCTGCTGGGCACAATGGCGAAGCTCGCGCCGATCAAGGCGCAGGTGGCCGCCATTGATGCTCCGTACCAGACGAAACTTCGCGAGGCGAAAAAGGCGAAACTGGACCCGGTCTATATCGAGGCATTGGCCAGCGACCCGAAGAACCGCACGCCGGAGCAGGAACGCCGGGTGAAGGAGGCGGGATCGCTGTTGAAGGTTACATGGGACGAAGTGCTGGCGGTCATGTCGCCGGGGGATCGCGAACGGCGGGAGAAGTTTCGGGCCGAGCAGCATGCCCTGGAAGCCGAGTTGCCGATGCCGCCTTCGCAGGCGTGGGCCGTTGTCGATGATGGCAAGGTAACGCCGACATATCTGTTGAAGCGCGGGGAGATCAACCGTCGCGGGCCCGTCGTATTGCCCGCCTTTCCGCGGGTGCTGGTTGCCAGTGATGCGAAGGAATTGAACCGCAAGGACCTGGCCGAGTGGCTGGTGTCGCCGGAACATCCGTTGACGGCCCGTGTCTTCGTCAACCGCGTCTGGCAGCATCACTTCGGGCGGGGAATCGTGGGCACGCCCAACGATTTTGGCACGCGTGGCGAGCGACCCACGCACCCGGAGCTGCTCGACTACCTGGCGACGGAGTTCGTCAAAGGCGGCTGGAAGATCAAGGAACTGCACCGCACCCTGATGAGATCGAACACTTATCGGCAATCATCGGCCGTCGACCCGGTGAAGGAGAAGGTCGACCCGGAGAACCGCCTGCTGCACCGCATGAACCGGCAGCGCCTGACGGGGGAATCACTGCGCGACGCGATGCTGGCCAGTGCGGGCACACTGAACCGGCAGCAGGGCGGGCCGATGGTGCGTGTGCCGCTGGAGCCCGAGGTGTACGACCTGATCTTCACCGAAGGCGAGCCAGACGGCCTGTGGACCGTGACGGCGGACAAGACCCAGCACACTCGGCGGAGCATCTACCTGTTCGCCAAGCGCAACGTGCGCCAGCCGATCCTGGAGGCATTCGATCAACCCGATACGCTGACCCCCTGTGCAGTACGCGGGCGATCGACCTATGCCCCGCAGGCGCTGATCCTGATGAACGGCCCGCTGGCCCAGGCCCAGAGCAGGGCACTGGCATCGCGAATACTGAACGAGGCGACGGCGTCACCGATCGATCAGGCGTTCCGCCTGACACTGGGGCGGCGGCCGACGGACAAAGAACGGGCGATCAGCGAGCGTTTCCTGGGAAAGCAACGCGAGTCGTTCGCCGACCGACTGCGGAAAAGGCTGCCCGTGCATCTGCCGGAAGGGCTGCCCAAGGCGGTGAACGACGCCGATGCACTGGCGCTGGCCGAGTTGTGCCTGGCATTGTTCAACAGCAATGAGTTTGTTTACGTGCGGTAGTTAGTCCGGTTGCTTCGCAACCGGATTCGCCCCCGGTTGCGGAGCGACCGGACTACCATACAGCGGCTTCGCGACTTTCATGCTGATTTCCTGCTGCCGGTCCGTTAGAATGCCGACACTTGCCGAGTACCACCTTACGGGTGAACCGATGAATTTGACCAATTACTCGTCTGCCAATCTCAGCCGCCGTCAGGCGTTGTC
>JBBQII010000332.1:0-5238 GCA_038324795.1 Gemmatales bacterium | reverse complement strand
TCGGTCTTCTTCGACACGCTGCCCGACGGCTTGCCGCCGAGTTGCCGGATGAGGGCTTCGATCTCGTCCCGGCCGTACTTCGTCAGCGTTCCCGTGACGACAATCGACTTGCCCGCCAGCGAATCACCCGCCACGCCAGCGGGGGCTTCCTTCATCGGTTCGGTCATGTCGACCCCCTGTTCCTTCAACGCGTCGATCAGTTCGCGACCGTGATCCGACGCGAACCAGTCGTGGATGCTGGCCGCCCGCTCGGGGCCGATGCCTTCGATCTGCGCCAGCCGTTCCGGCGTGGCCGCCCGCAGTGCGTCCGTGCTGCCGAACTCCTTCGCCAGCAGGTCGGCCATGCTGTCGGCCACCATCTCGATGCCCAACCCCGCCAGCAGACGCGACAGGCCGCGTGCCTTACTCGCCTGCATCTGTTCCAGGAAGTTGTCGGCCGACTTCTTTCCCATCCGATCGAGGTCGATCAATTGCTCCAGCGTCACCCGATACAGATCGCAGATGTTCCGCACCAGTCCGGCATCGACGAGTTGATCGACGAGTGCCTTGCCCAGCCCTTCGATGTCCATGGCCGTGCGCCGGGCGTACTGCAGCAACTGCCGTTTCAACTGCCCGCCGCACTGCGACCGCGAGGCGGAACAGTAGACGAACGGACTGTCGTCGTCCTTCTTCGTCGGTGCCCCGCAGATGGGGCATGCCTTCGGGAACTCGAAGACCGTTTCGCCGCCCGTACGTGCCGACGTTTCGACTCGCACCACCTGCGGGATGATCTCGCCCGCCTTCTCGACGACGACCATGTCCCCGATGCGGATGTCCTTGTCGCGGATATTGTCCGCGTTGTGCAGCGTCGACTTGCTGACGGTCGTTCCCGCCAGCCGTACCGGCGGGTCGAACCAGCCGACCGGCGTCAGCTTGCCGGTACGGCCGACCTGCACTTCGATGCGTGCCAGCTTCGTCAGCGCCTGCTCGGCCGCGAACTTGTACGCGCGGGCCCAACGCGGGAACTTGCTGGTGAACCCCAGTTGCTCGCGCTGTGCGAAGTCATCCACCTTGATGACCATGCCATCGGTCTCGTACGGCAGGTCATGCCGTTTCTCGGCCCACGAATCGCAGAAAGCGATCACTTCATCAATGTTTGCGCAGGCTTGCGTGTGTTCGTTCACGGGGAAGCCGAACGACTTCAGGGTATCGAGCAACTGCATGTGCGATGTCAGCGACAGCCCTTCGATCGCCCCGGCGGCATAGGCGAACAGCGACAGCCGGCGCTGGGCGCACAGCTTCGGGTCGAGCAGTTTCAGCGTGCCGGCCGACAGGTTGCGCGGGTTTTCGTACGGCTTCTCGCCCTGCTCGACGCGCACTCGGTTGATGCGTACCAGTTCCGCGCGGGTCATGTACACTTCGCCGCGTGCCTCGAAGAGAACAGGCGGCTTCTTCACGTGCAGTTGCAACGGCACGTCGGGCATGGTGCGAAGGTTGTGCGTGACGTCGTCGCCGCGATCGCCATCGCCGCGCGTGGCCCCGGTGATCAGCTTGCCGTTCTCGTAGGTCAGCGACATCGCCACGCCGTCGATCTTCAGTTCGACGACATAGCGCACGGCCTCGCCGCCCAGCAGCTTGCGGATGCTGGTGTCGAATTCGCGCAGTTCATTCGCGGAATACGTGTTGTCGATCGACAGCATCGGCAGCCGATGCGTGACCGTCTTGAACGAGTCGATCGGCGCTCCGCCGACGCGCTGTGTCGGGCTGTCGGGCGTCAGCAGGTCAGGGTACTCGGTCTCGATCTTCTTCAGTTCATCGAGCAGCTCATCGAAATCGCGATCGCTGATCTCGGGCGTCGCATCCTGGTAGTAGAGGCGGTTGTGATGATCAATCTGCCGACGCAACTCGGCCGCACGCTGGGCTGGCTTCATGATGGGGCCTTTCGCTTGGGTGACGGGGGTAACAGAGTAGATTCTGCCGGGAGCGGGGAAGCGATTCAAGGTTGGAAGAACCCGGGCGGGGCGAGACCATTGAACGACGGGTGTGACGCGAGCAGTTTTGTTGGTTCCAAGCTTTATTGGTCCATACGACCGACCGACGCCTTCACGGAAATAGGCCCAGTTGCTTCCAGATCCGCCTGGCATCCTGTGACTGAGGCCGGTTCTATTGGCGCCGCGCAACCGCACCGCGCCCTATGGCCATACGCCCCTCGATACGACAAGATTCGTCGTCGAACAGGAAATGGTGTTCCCGGAGTTCGCGGCGCGGATTGAACAGGGCTACTTCGAGTTGCGCGTGTGCGTCGATCCTAGTAACGTGAGTTGACTTGAAGAGATTGTGCGAGCGACAGGAAAGTGCCATGTTGGACTCTTCATCCAACCCGTTCCGACAAGACGGGACAACGTGCTCCACTTCGAATGGAAAATTGAAGACAGCTTCAGGTGCCTGGCAGTGTTCGCACCGGTGGCCTGCGCGGTCCGCCACGGTCGGGTAGAACCGATTCACGACCGCAACTCGCTCAGCAGCGCCGCGGAACGATTCGTGGCCGCTTCAAGCTCCTGCCGGGCCAGCGTATCGAGCTCCGCCTGATCGTGTACGGGCAGTTCTGCGCCAGCATCGCGTGTTGCACGCCACCGATCCATTAATACTCCGAGACGAAGCCGCTGATCCTCGGTGAAGAACGAATCGGCCCGCATCTGCTGCACGATAATCATTGTGCCCGTCTCGAGCTCTTCCAATTGAGCAGCCATCGAATCGAGCGCCTCGCCGGGCGTCCGGCCGACGGACCGCTTCTGCCCTGAGACCGCGCGGTAAGTCTTGACTGGGGTTGAGGATGATTCAGGAAAGATAGCGATCGCGGTCATACATATCTACTGGGACTCAGGATATTCGAACCGGATCAGGAAGGGAATCAGAACCAACCCGCGACCGATCGCAGGCACAGCCAGGCAGATCGGAAGCTTACGCCCCGAAAGCACAGTCTGCTTCCGGCGGCCGGTAGCGCGATCTCGATTGATCCGGTGCCGCTGCTCAAGCCTTCGCGAGCTTCATCGCTCTCGGCAGCCTTGCCTTGTCGAAGGATGATCGATCGGTCTGTTCCCGACCGGACCGAATCAAGGTTGGAAAGGCGAGCGCCATCGGTTATCCTCCAATCGCGAAACACATAAAGGTGGGTGATGACCGCGATCCTTGAACAACCGCGCACGCTGGCCGACGTCGTCCGACGCCTGGGCGATATCCCGCTGGAACGGATTCGCATCCACCCGCCGCCGGGAACGGCGACAGAAGACGATGTGCTGGCCGCTCACGAAGGGGACGACAAACGACTGTGCGAACTCATCGACGGCGTACTCGTGGAGAAGGCCATGGGGTTCCGTGAATCGTTCCTCGCCGCGGCTCTCGTCCGATTTCTGGGGAACTTCATCGAGGCATTGAATCCCGGCATTGTCACTTCGGCCGATGGCTTCGTGCGGCTGTTCGTCGGTCAGGTTCGCATTCCCGATGTCGCGTTCATCTCCTGGGACCGCCTGCCCGGCCGCCGCATCCCCGATGAACCGATCCCCGATGTCGTGCCAGATCTGGTCGTTGAAGTACTCAGCCGCTCCAACACCCGTGGCGAGATGGAACGCAAACGTCACGATTACTTTACCGCCGGCACACGGCTGATGTGGATCGCCCAGCCGAAGAACCGCACGGTGCGCGTCTACACCTCCGCCGACGACTTCCGGGAACTTCTTGAAGCGGACACACTCGACGGCGGCGATGTGCTGCCCGGGTTCAGCCTGCCGCTGTCACTTTGGTTCGGGCAACTCGACCGCCGCGGTTGAAGCACGTCATTGCATCCGTCATCCCGGGCGGATAAGCTCATCTGCCTCGCCGAACTCTCCATGCCGAAGGACACCCCATGATGCGCTTATTGCCGTCGCTACTCACTTCACTTCTCGCGATCGCGCCGGCGTTCGCCGCCGACAAGCCGGTGAAGGTGTTCATCCTCGCCGGGCAGTCGAACATGGAGGGGAAGGCACCCAACACGCTGCTCGATCACCAGGCCACCGATGCGAAGACCAAAGAACTGTTTGCCCATCTCCGCAAGGACGACAAGTGGATCGTGCGCGATGATGTGTTCATCAAGTTCCTCGAGCGCCATGGCCCGCTCACCGTGGGTTACGGTTCGCCCAACCGCACCGGCGCGGAACTCGAGTTCGGCACCGTCACGGGCAATCATTTCAACGAGCCGGTGCTGCTGATCAAGACCGCATGGGGCGGGCATTCGCTGTACAAGTTGTTCCGTTCCCCCTCCGCGGGCGATGCTCCCGCGGCCGTGCTGGAGAAGGAACTCAAGCAGGCCCAGGCCCGCGTCGGGCAGAGCAATACGAAGAACAAGAAGAACGAACGCCTGCCCACGATGGACGAAATCAAGAAGGAGTACGGCTCGTCGTACCGCAAGATGCTCGCCGAAGTGAAGGACGTGATGGACAACGCCGGCACCCTGTTCCCCGCTCTCAAGGGGCGACCGCTGGAACTGGCGGGATTCGCCTGGTTTCAGGGCTGGAACGACCAGTACAACGGTGCGGAAACCGAATACGAATCGAACATGACGCATTTCATCCGCGATGTGCGCAAGGACCTGAACGCCCCGAAGCTGCCGTTCGTGATCGCCGTCATGGGCCAGAACATGTCGAAGCCCGCCACCGGCGCGATGGCCGTCATCCAGAAGGCACAACTGGCGATGAACGACGTGCCGGAATTCAAAGGCAACGTCAAAGCCTTCCGCACGGACCTGCTCGTGGACAAAGCCGCTGAGGAACTTTTCCCCACCTGGCAGAAAAACCCCGAGCAATGGAAACTCACCGGCGGCGACGCCCCCTACCACTACCTCGGCAGCGCCATCTGGTTCAACCGCATCGGCAAAGCAATGGGCGAGGGGATGCTGGAATTGCTGAAGTGAAGACCCATTCTTTCCCCGTCTCCCCCGGCTTTGCGGGGGAGTTGATATAAATTAAGGCAGAGTTGCTCCACAGAGTTGTGGGAACTACCGGCGTACTGTACAAATTTACGGTATGCGGATAGGCCGCAAACGGGGGGCACGCGCACCCAAAAACCAAACTGAAGGAACCTGAACAATGTTGCGGATTGCCCGCAGGCGGGGATCGATTACACTCGCATCGCATTGAGGATCGAGCGGTAAGGCTGGTACGGGCGGGCCGCGGCGGGGCCGTCTTCCACATCAATGCCACCTCATCCGGCGTCAGGCCGTAA
>JBBQII010000331.1:0-5240 GCA_038324795.1 Gemmatales bacterium | reverse complement strand
ACAGGGTGTCTGCATCGTGCTGACGACGCACATGGTCGACGAAGCCGAAAAGATCTGCGATCGCATCGGGCTGCTGCGCAACGGCACGCTGACCAAGCTGGGCCGACCCGCGGAAGTGCTGCATCTGCAGTCGCCGGGGCTGACGATGCTGGGCACGCTGCGCGACGAGATCCCGGAAGAAACGGAGATCACCATCCGCCGGCAACTGGATGAAGACGTGACGCTGAACATCGACGGCCGCCATGTGCGGCTGGCTGCGTGGGACGGCGAGCGCCTGGGCCTGGCGATCGCGTTGTTGGCCTCCGAAGGCGTGGAACTCGAATCGTTTCAGACGCCGCGCGGCCGCATCGACGTCGAGCCGCGGCAGCCGTTGCCGATGGGAGGGCGGGCATGCTCTTCCAGATGAAACTGCTCTGCTCGCTGATCGCGAAGGACTGGAAGCTGTTCCTGGCCGACCGTCGCGCGGCCGTCCTCTGCTTCGTGGTGCCGATCGTGCTGGCGTCCGCGTTCGGGATGATCTTCGATCGACCCAGCCAGCACCTGGGGGCCTGCAAGTTGCCGCTCGCGGTTGTCGTTGAAGACGAGTCCGTATTCAGTTCAGCCATCGTCACCGACCTGCGCGCGAGCGAGCATGTCGAAATCCGCCTCGTTGATCGCGCCACGGCGGAGAGTTCATTGAACGACCGCTCGGCCAGCGTGGCGCTGATCCTGCCGGCCGGGTTCGGCGAAGCGAGCCGGCAACGCGCCCGGCAGGGCCAGTCGCCGCATGTGGAACTGCTGAACCACCCGCTCGCGGCCATGGAGTCGCAGTGGGCGGAAGGTGTGCTTACCGAAGTCATCATGAAGCGCGCCGCACGCGAGTTCCTCGAACCACTGGGGTTGAAGGCATCGCTGGAACGGCCGTTCCGCGTCGAACGGCGCACGATCCCCGCGGAGAGTCAGCACACCTTCAACAGCGCCAGTCACAGCTTCAGCGGCATGACCCTGCAGTACCTCCTCTTCTGGGGCATGGAGTGCGGCCTGCTGCTTCTGCGGGAACGCCAACGCGGCATCTGGCGGCGGCTGCGCGTGACGCCGGCCCCGCTGCTGACCGTGCTGTTGGGCCGGGCCGCATCGACAGGGTTGATCGCGCTGTTGCAGATCGCGGTGACGTTCGGCTTCGGCTACGTCGTCTTCGGCGTGACCGTCACCGGGTCATGGATCGGCTTCCTGCTACTGGCTGGGTCCATCAGCCTGCTGTCGGCCGGGGTCGGGCTGCTGGTGGCCGCGATCGGCCGCACCGAAGCGAGCGCCCGCAGCATCTTCATCGTGGTGATACTCGCGGTCTCGATGCTCGGCGGGCTGTGGCTGCCGGCATTCCTGCTGCCGCGCTGGGTGCAGGATTGGTCGCAGACGTTACCCACCAGTTGGGCGATGCGCGGCCTGGACGGCGTCACCTGGCAGGGGCAGAGCCTGCGCGACCTGCTACCTTGCCTGCTTGCGGTGAATCTGTTCGCGTTCACGTTTCTGGCGCTGGCCATCGTGCGCTTTCACATGTACGAAGCGCGCTGCCGGCGCGGAGGGGTCGTATGAAAACGGTTGTTGCCATCGCTGCCGGGTTGCTGGTTGTCGTCGGGCCGATGTTCGCTCAAGCGCCGCCCAAGGTGATACTGACACTGGAAGACCAGTTCGAGAAGCCTCGCACCGTTGACCAGTACAAGGGCGACGTGCTCATTCTGCTTTACGGCGATCGTGCCGGTGCCGAAGCCAACAAGGGGCTGGGCGAAAAGCTGCACGTGCACTACCACCCCACCGCGCAGGGCAGGCCGCCCGCCGAAGCGGCTAAGGCCCCGGCCACGCCGGTGCCGAACCTGCCGCAGGGCACCCGTTCGCCCGATGTCTTCGTGGTGCCGGTGGCTTGCGTCGGCAAGGTGCCCGATGTGGTGAAGAACATGATCCGCGGCCGCATCAAGAAGGACGTGCCCGATACGCCGGTACTGCTCGACTTCGAGAGCAAGATGAAAGACCAGTTCGGCATCAAGGAAGGCGAATCGAACTTGCTGCTGATCGATACGCAGGGCCGGGTGCGTATGAAAGTGAACGGCCAACTGGATGCCGCCAGCCAGGAACGCGTCATTCAGGCGGTGGACTTCCTGCGGAAAGAAGGCGTGCGCTAGCCGTTGGCAGACGCGCTCCGCTCCGGAAACCCTCCGCGTCGCGGCTACTGACAGTCAGAAAGACATAGCCACGGATGGAACACGGATGAAAACCAAGGACTGCATGCTTTGGGCGCTTTCTCATCATGCCGATGCTTTATCCGTGTATAGTCAGTGTTCCATCCGTGGCAATGCCCTTCTTGTTACCGTCAGTGCCGAGTGGCTTTCCCAACGTGACCGTCATTAACCGAACTTCGCGCCGATCTCGTCCCACGTTTCTTCGATCACCTTCTGCGCGGCGGAGGTGATCAACCCCTTCGGCACCAGCTTCAGCAGGCCCGTCAGTTCGGCGACGTCGGCGGCCCACTTCACGCGGCTGCCCGTGCCGGCGGCTTCCACCTGCAGCGTTGCGTTCACCGTGGCGGTCGCCCCGATTCCGCGGCTGACGAGTTTCACCTTGATGCCTGTTGCTTCCGAGCGCTCGACGATGTCCATCGAGATATCGAGCTTGGTGCGAACGAAGGAGAGCTTCGGCTGCAGCTTCCAGACAGCGCGATCGACAGTGCGCACACTGAGATCCTGCACATCCTTCACGCTGTCAACGAGAAACGACGCATCGCCCAGGCTGGCGAACACCAGGATGGGCGGCTGCGGGAATTCACGGGTGCCTTCGAAGTGGATCATGACGGAATTGTAGCCGCTTGCGGCGTCGCCATGCAAATTCAACGCGCGGATGGCGACGCCGCGAGCGGCTCAGAAGGAACTCTTCGGAACGAACCCCTGCATGAACGCCAGCGCCTTGCGCGCGGTTTCCACGGCCATGTGGCTGTGGCGTGACAGTTCGACGAAGACGCCGCCCTTGTATTCGATCTGCCGCAAGGCACCGAAGACTTCGGCGAAGTCGATGTCGCCGTCGCCGAACATCAGGTGTTCGTGCTGGCCCTTCTTCATGTCTTCGATGTGAACGTTCCAGAGACGCGACTTCCATTTTTCGATGTGCCTGGCGATCGGCAGTTCGCCCATGCACTGCAGGTGGCCGATATCGAGCGTCAGGCCGAAGCGCGGGTGATCGACTCGCGCGAACAGTTCTTCGTACTTCGTCATCGTGTCGATGAACATGCCCGGTTCAGGTTCGAAGGCGAGGCGGACGTTCTCCTGTTCGGCAATCGCGCAGAGCTTTTTGCAGCCGTCCGCCAGGCGATCCATCAGCACCGTCGGCGGGGCCGGTTCCGCGGCCGCGCCGGACCAGAAGCTGACGCAATCGGACCCCAGGAAACCGGCCAGGCGCACGGCGAAGACCAGCAGCGTGAAGCGAAGTTCCATTTCCTCTTCGGTCGGACTGATCAACGTCGGCTGATGCTTGCGCCAGGGGTCGAGCAGGTAGCGCGCCCCGGTCTCGATGACGGTATGGTCGATGCCATGGTTTTCGAGGAAGTTGTTCATGCGGAAGGCGCGCTCGTCGAGGCCTTCTTCATGAAACGGATTGAGCAGATGATGATCGACGGTGATGGCCACGCCGTCGTAGCCGAGTTCCTTGATGACGGTGATGGCATCCTTGGGTGAATGATGCGCGAAGCCGTTGGTGTTGTAGCCGAAGTACATATCCGTCCTCAGGGGGTGGCTTCCAGATACTCGATTTCGGGGATCCGGCTGCGGAGTTCATGTTCGATGCCGTTGATCAGCGTCCAGATGGTCGCGGGGCAGCCGGCACAGGCCCCGTTCAGACGCAGGCGGGCGACGCCGTCGGTGACGTCGAGAACTTCGATCATGGTGCCGTCGAGTTCCATCGCGGCTGCGACTTCGGTGCGCAGGACATGCTCGACGCGGGTTTTGAGATCGTCAGCTTGCGTCATGGTCTGTCACCGCCTTCCGCGCTTCGTCGATGTCGTGCCTGACCTGGGCGATCAGTTCAGTCACGCCTGCGAACGGGCGAACGTCGCGCAGGCGGTCGATGAATTCCACATTCAGCATCATGCCGTAACAGTCGCCCGAGTAGCCGATCAGGTGAACTTCCAGCTTGCGGGCGTTCTGGCCGAACGTCGGGTTCGGGCCGATGTTGACGGCCGCGGGCCAGGCACGGCCGTCAACGGTGCCCCGCGCGGCATAGACGCCATCCTTCGGCAGGATCGTCCGCGTCAATCGCGCGGGGTCGATGTTGGCCGTCGGTATGCCGATGGTCCGGCCGCGCTTCTCGCCCTCCACCACGATGCCCGACAGCGAGAACGGACGGTTCAGCAGGTGTGCCGCCAGCCGGACATTCCCCGCGATCAGGGCGTTGCGGACCCGGCTGCTGGAACAGACTTCGCCATCGAGCAGGAGCGGTTCGACGATGCGGACCGCGATGTTCGACGGACCGCACAGGTCACGGAGGATATCTACGGTTCCCGCGCGATCTCGGCCAAACTGGAAGTTGAAGCCTTCAATGATCCCCTTCGCGGCAAAGCCATCGCGGATGATCCGCTGGAAGAATGCCTCGGCCGATAACTGCAGCAGGTCGCGATCGGTCTTCAGGAAGACAACCTGATCCGCCCCGCCGTCAATGAGCGCTTTCGCCCGGTCGTCGATGGTCGTCAGCGGTTGCTGGAAGCGTTCGGGGGCAAGCAACTGCAGCGGGTGGGGATCAAACGAGACGACGACTGCGGGCCTGCCGACATCGGCAGCGAGCAGCCGTGCCTGGCAGACCAGTTCCAGGTGCCCGCGATGAACGCCATCGAAGTTGCCGATCGAGATGACGCCGCCGCGCGCCCACTCGGGGGGAAGGGTGCGCCAGTCGATCGTTGTCGCCACCGGAACCTGCATCCGGTTATGATGCGAGCAAAAGAGATGATCGGCCACAGCTGATGGCAACGCCGCCAGCGGCTGTACGTGATATACTGTACTTTATCCCCTCTGCCGGATGGGTGGTCGCTGCCTGAGTTACATCAGGGAGAGGAAAGTCCGGGCTCCATAGGACGCGATGGTGGGTAACGCCCACCGCCTGTTGTTTGTCTGTCCGCCCGGAACGGCAAACAGCGGGATGGTAATGTGCAACATAAAATATACCGCCTGGTCTGGGGTCAGGGGTCAGGGGTCAGCAAAGACTGTTCCTGCTGACCCCTGACCCCT